>NZ_FMDK01000036.1 GCF_900091995.1 Streptomyces sp. MnatMP-M17 | reverse complement strand
CTCCAGCGCCCGCCTCCAGCGCCCGCCCCCAGCGCCGGGCGCCCTGCCAGCGCGGCCTGCCCTTGGCGCCGAGCGGTCCCGCGCGCCGCAGTCGTCCCATCCGGGTCCCCGAGGGCCGGTGAACGCGTTTGTGGCGTTCACCCGGAGTTCGTGGCCCTGACGCCCTGAGGTGCCAGCCTCGGCCCTCTGAATCCTCAGCGCCATGTGATGGGCGCCACGCGCGGAGCGAGGTACGGGCATGGAGAGCGGGCCGGCGATTTTCGCGGGAGCGATTTTCGCGCTGTTCGGTGCCGGACTGCTGCTGTGGACGGTGGCGCGCGTGCTCCATCGCGCGCCGGTGGCCCACGGAGTGCGGCCTGCGGCGTCCATCACGCTCGCGACACTCTCGAGCGTGGTCTTTCTCGCCCTCGGCGTGTGGTGTTTCAGTCGTATCTGATCCGCTTTCCCGGAGCCGGGCCGGCTCCGCCGCATCATGATCGAACAGACCCGCGCGGACCGCCGCCGGGCCGTCGGACCTGCACCGTACGGGTTTCGGCGCCCTCGGACACGACCGTCCGCAAGCGCCTCGGCGCAAGTACGGGCGGCGTGGCCCGACGCGACGGGCATGGGGGTCCGGGCGGCAGGAATGGCTGGAGTCGGGTTACCGTTCGAGTGGCCGTTGCGGGCTTTTGCCGTTTGACACGGGGGCGGGTTGTACCGTCACACTCCGCAGCGAAGCAGCGTCACCGCTGGGCCGTCCGCGCCCGGCCGTGCCGTACGCGCCGTACTGCCGTACGGGCCCACCGAGCGTCGACCGGAGAGAAGAGCGAAGTTGTCCCCGACCAGCGAGACCGCACACGGCGGCCGCCGACTCGTCATCGTCGAGTCGCCTGCCAAGGCGAAGACGATCAAGGGGTACCTCGGCCCCGGCTACGTCGTCGAGGCGAGCGTCGGGCACATCCGCGACCTCCCGAACGGTGCCGCGGAGGTGCCCGAGAAGTACACCGGCGAGGTACGTCGCCTCGGTGTGGATGTCGAGCATGACTTCCAGCCGATCTATGTCGTCAACGCCGACAAGAAGGCCCAGGTCAGAAAGCTCAAGGAGCTGCTGGCCGAATCCGACGAGCTCTACCTCGCCACCGATGAGGACCGCGAGGGCGAGGCCATCGCGTGGCACCTCCAGGAAGTCCTCAAGCCCAAGGTCCCGGTCAAGCGGATGGTCTTCCACGAGATCACCAAGGAAGCGATCAGGGCCGCCGTCGCCAATCCGCGCGAGCTGAACACGCGCATGGTCGACGCGCAGGAGACCCGCCGTATCCTCGACCGTCTCTACGGCTACGAGGTCTCGCCGGTCCTGTGGAAGAAGGTCATGCGCGGCCTCTCCGCGGGCCGTGTGCAGTCCGTCGCCACCCGGCTCGTCGTCGAGCGGGAGCGCGAGCGCATCGCGTTCCGTTCCGCCGAGTACTGGGATCTGACCGGTACGTTCTCCACCGGCCGGGCCGGAGACGCCTCGGATCCGTCCTCGCTCGTCGCCCGGCTGAACGCGGTGGACGGCCGGCGTGTCGCCCAGGGCCGTGACTTCGGTCCGGACGGACGGCTCAAGTCCGACCAGGTGCTGCATCTGGACGAGGCCGACGCACGGGCGCTCGCCGCCGCCCTGGAGAGCACCTCCTTCTCGGTCCGCTCGGTCGAGTCCAAGCCGTACCGCCGCTCCCCGTACGCGCCGTTCCGTACGACGACGCTCCAGCAGGAGGCCTCGCGCAAGCTCGGCTTCGGGGCGAAGTCCACGATGCAGGTCGCGCAGAAGCTGTATGAGAACGGCTTCATCACCTATATGCGTACGGACTCCACGACTCTCTCGGACACGGCGGTCTCGGCGGCCCGTGCGCAGGTCACGCAGTTGTACGGAGCGAGCTATCTGCCGGACAAGCCGCGTACGTACGCGGGCAAGGTCAAGAACGCGCAGGAGGCGCACGAGGCGATCCGTCCCTCGGGCGACCGCTTCCGTACTCCCGCGGAGACGGGACTGACCGGCGACCAGTTCAAGCTGTACGAGCTGATCTGGAAGCGGACCGTCGCCTCCCAGATGAAGGACGCGGTCGGCAACAGCGTCACCGTCAAGATCGGCGGCAGGGCGAGCGACGGCCGGGACGCGGAATTCTCCGCCTCCGGCAAGACGATCACCTTCCACGGCTTCATGAAGGCGTATGTCGAGGGCGCGGACGACCCGAACGCGGAGCTGGACGACCGCGAGCGCCGGCTGCCGCAGGTCGCTGAGGGCGATCCGCTCACCGCCGAGGAGCTGTCGGTCGACGGCCACGCGACCAAGCCGCCGGCCCGTTACACCGAGGCCTCGCTGGTCAAGGAGCTGGAAGAGCGCGAGATCGGCCGTCCGTCGACCTATGCCTCGATCATCGGCACCATCCTCGACCGCGGCTATGTCTTCAAGAAGGGCACGGCGCTCGTCCCGTCCTTCCTCTCCTTCGCCGTGGTCAATCTGCTGGAGAAGCACTTCGGCCGGCTGGTCGACTACGACTTCACGGCCAGGATGGAGGACGACCTCGACCGCATCGCGCGAGGTGAGGCCCAGGCCGTGCCGTGGCTGAGGCGTTTCTACTTCGGCGAGGGCGACGACAACGCGGGTCCCGCGTCGGGCGCGGGCAATGGCGACGGCGATCATCTCGGCGGTCTCAAGGAACTGGTCACCGACCTCGGAGCGATCGACGCGCGCGAGATCTCGTCCTTCCCCGTCGGCGACGGCATCATGCTGCGCGTCGGCCGGTACGGCCCGTACGTGGAGCGCGGGGAGAAGGACGATGAGGGCCACCAGCGCGCCGATGTGCCGGAGGACCTGGCGCCCGACGAGCTGACGGTCGAGTACGCGGAGGAGCTGCTGGCCAAGCCGAGCGGTGACTTCGAGCTGGGCGCCGATCCGGTGACCGGTCATCAGATCGTGGCGAAGGACGGCCGGTACGGTCCGTATGTCACGGAGATCCTGCCGGACGGCACTCCGAAGACCGGCAAGAACGCGGTCAAGCCCCGTACCGCCTCGCTCTTCAAGTCCATGTCCCTGGACACGGTCACGCTGGACGACGCGCTGAAGCTGATGTCGCTGCCGCGCGTGGTGGGCAAGGACGCCGAGGGCGTCGAGATCACCGCGCAGAACGGCCGGTATGGCCCGTATCTGAAGAAGGGCACGGACTCGCGTTCGCTGGAGAGCGAGGACCAGCTCTTCAGCATCACGCTGGACGAGGCGCTGGCGATCTACGCGCAGCCCAAGCAGCGAGGGCGGGCCGCGGCCAAGCCGCCGCTGAAGGAGCTGGGTACAGATCCGGTGAGCGAGCGTCCGGTTGTGGTGAAGGACGGACGTTTCGGGCCGTATGTCACGGACGGCGAGACGAACGCGACCTTGCGGACCGGGGACAGCGTCGAGGAGATCACTCCGGAGCGCGGGTACGAGCTGCTCGCGGAGAAGCGTGCGAAGAGTCCGGCCAAGAAGACCGCGAAGAAGGCGGCCAAGGCTCCGGCGAAGAAGGCACCGGCCAAGAAGGCGACGACGGCGAAGAAGGCCGCGGCGAAGACGACGACGACGGCGAAGACCGCGGCGACTGCGGTGGCCAAGAAGACGGCGTCGGCGAAAACTGCTTCGGCCGGGGCGGCTTCGTCTGCGGAGACGGACGAGTAGGTCTGCGGAGACGGACGGGTAGGTCGAACAGGGCGGATCCGTCGGCGTCCGGGCGCGCGCCGGGGGCGTGCGCGAGGGGTGTGAGCCGGAGCGTTGTGGCGTCAGTCGTACGGCTGTCTCGGACGGGTGTGCGCCCGCGTGTTCGGGCGGGGCTCCAGGGAGTCAACAGCTCCGGATAGGCTGGGCGGATGACGCGAGCCGAGCAGCCAGCCGAGCAGCCAACGGTCGTGAGCCCCACCTCCGACTCCGACGCACTTGCCGCAGACTCACGCGAGCGAGCTGTGCGGTCTCTGCTGCGCCTTCCTCCGCTCAGGCGGTTGTGGGGCGCGCAGTTCGCCGGCGGCATCGGCGATGTACTCGCCGTACTCGTGCTTCTGCTGCTGTCGTTGCAGGCGGCGATCGCCGAGGGCTCATTCGGTGCGGGATACCGGGGCGCGGCGTTCGCCGTCGCGGCCGTGTTCGGCGCACGGGTCCTTGCCACGCTGTTGTTCGGAGCGGTCCTTCTCGGGCCGCTGTCCGGGCTGCTCGCGCCGCGCAGCGGGGCGCGGCCCGTATCGGCCGGTGCCGCGCCGGCTGGTGCCGCTGACGCGGGTGCGGCAGACGTAGGCGCAGGTGTAGGCGCTGACGCCATCGGTACCGATGGGGCGACCAAGGCGACCGACACCAAGGCGACCAAGAAGTCCGCCAAACCGAAGTCCGCCAAACCGGCGAGGGACGGTGGGCCGCTGGACCGCCGCTGGACGATGATCGTCGCGGATGTGCTCCGTCTCGTGCTGCTCATCATCGCGCCGCTGTGGCTCGAATGGTCACCGGACCGCGCGCTCCCGATCCTCCTTACTACCGTCTTCGTCCTCGGCGCCGCCGAGAGGTTCTGGACGGTCGCCAAGGAGAGCGCCGCTCCCGCCCTGCTGCCGGCTCCGCCGCTGGAGGGCGCCGCCGTACGCCCGCTCCCCGACCACTTCGACGCGCTGCGCCGTCTCTCCCTCCGTACGGCCTTCGCCGCGGTGCCCGTCGCGGCGGCCGTTCTGCTCGTCGCCACGCTGGTCGGGAATCTGCTCGGTACGGGCATCGAATGGTTCTCGCTGCATCAGGCGGCCCTGGGCTCGTATGTCGCGGCGGGACTGTTCGCCGCGTCCGTGTCCACGCTGTACTTCCTGGAACTGCCCGACGGCCATACGCCGCGTCCGCGCTCTCCGCTCGAAGGGCTGCGCCGTCCGTCCGCCGCCGGTGGGGGCGCGGGAGGCGCGAGCGGCGCCGGGGGCCGGGAGAACGGGCGTACGGGCGCGCTTCCGCTGCTGGTCCTCGCGTGCGGCACGATCGCGGGAGCCGTCGCGTCCGCCGTGGGCGTCTCCGTACTCCACGCCAGGGATCTCGGCGGCGGCCCGGTCGCCTTCGCCCTGCTGGTCCTCGCCCTGACCGGCGGTACGGGACTCGGTATCCGCCGCGCCGCGACGGTGCTGCCCACTCTGTCGCGCCGGCGTCTGTTCGCGCTGGCGATCGCGCTCACCGGTATCGCGCTGCTGGCGATGGGACTGGTGCCGGACACGGCGACCGTCCTGCTCCTCGCGCTGTTCGCAGGCTTCACGGCCGGGGTCGTGGCGAGTACCGGCCACGCGCTTATCGACCTGGAGACGGAGGAGTACCGTCGTAGTCGAGTCACCGAACACCTTCAAGCCGTCGTAAGGGTCTTTGTCGCACTCGGCGTGGTCGTCGCCCCCCTCGTCGCCGCGGCCATCGGCCCGCACCGCCTCGCCAATGGAACTTTCGTCTTCGCGCACGACGGCGCGGCCTTCACGCTGATGCTGGTAGGCGCGCTGTTGCTCCCGGTCGCGGCGGTCGTCCTCGCCAAGACGGACGACCGTTCCGGTGTTCCGCTGCGTCGTGACCTGCGTGACGCGCTGCGCGGAGGCGCGGATCCGGCTCTGGCTCCGGCCGGTAGCGGGTTCTTCCTGGCGATCGAAGGTGGCGACGGAGCCGGCAAGTCGACCCAGGTCGAGGCGCTGGCCGAGTGGATCCGTGCCAAGGGCCACGAAGTGGTGGTCACCCGAGAGCCGGGCGCCACGCCGGTCGGCAAGCGCCTGCGCTCGATCCTGCTGGATGTGTCGAGCGCCGGTCTGTCGAACCGCGCGGAAGCACTGCTGTACGCCGCCGACCGCGCCGAGCATGTGGACTCGGTCGTACGCCCTGCCCTGGAGCGTGGCGCGATCGTCATCTCCGACCGCTATATCGACTCGTCCGTGGCCTACCAGGGCGCCGGGCGGGACCTCTCGCCGACCGAGATCGCCCGTATCTCGCGCTGGGCGACGGACGGTCTCGTACCGCATCTCACCGTGCTGCTCGATGTCTCGCCGGAGACGGCACGCGAGCGGTTCACGGAGGCTCCGGACCGGCTGGAGTCCGAGCCGGCTGAGTTCCACCAGCGGGTACGGTCGGGCTTCCTCACCCTCGCCGCCGCTGATCCCGCTCGTTATCTCGTCGTGGACGGCGGCCAGGAGCCGGAGGCGGTCACCACGGTCGTACGGCACCGGCTCGACCAGATGCTGCCGCTCTCCGAGGCCGAGGTGAAGGCCCGGGAGGAGGCGCGGAAGGCCGCCATCGAGGAGGCCCGCCGCAAGGCGGAGGAAGAGGCCGCGCGCAAGGCGGAGGAGGAGCGGCTGGAGCGCGAGCGCCAGGCCCAGCTCGCCAAGCTCCGGGCCGAGGAGGAGGAGCGCAAGCGTCGCGAGCTGGAGGAGGAGCGCCAGCGCGAGGCCGAGCGGCAGGCGGAGGAGGCCAGGCAGCGTGCCGAGGAGGCACGGCGGCTGGCCGAGGAGGAGCGCAAGCGGCGGGAGGCCGAGGAGCGCGCGTACGAGGCGGAGCAGGCGCGGCTCAGGAGGCAGGCCCAGGAAGAGGCCAGGCTGCGTGCGGAGGCCGAGGAGCGGCGCCGGGAGAAGCAGCGCAAGGCGGAGGAGTCCCTGCTCCGGGCCGAGGAGGCGCGGCGGCTGGCGGAGGAGTCGGCGGGAGCTGCAGAAGCTTCCGCCGGTGGTTCGACTGCGGACTCGGCGGTTTCGCCGAATGAGATCACGGTGCCGACGCCGTTCGTGCCGACCGTACAGAAGCCGGCGGCCGGTCCGAAGCCGACGGACGCTTTGGACGCGGTGACGCAGGAGGTCCCGGCGGTACGGCCGGACGATCCGCGGGTGGCGGCGGCGCGGGACGCCGAGGAGACGAGGGTCATTCCGCGGGTGCCGGAGCGGCCCGAGCGGTCCGAGCGGCCTGCGGTGGACGAGACGGCTGTGCTGCCGCAGGTGCCATCGGCGCCGGTACGGGACGGGGAGCGGGGGACGGGCGCTGGTTCCGGTGCCGGGTCTGCGGATGATCAGGGCGCGAGTGGGCGCGAGGTCAGGGACGCGCGGGATGCCCGTACGGTCGATGAGACCGCCGTACTCCCGCCCGTACGGAACAGCGATCCCGTGGACCGGGTGCCGCAGGGCTTCTTCCGCGAGGACGAACCGGCTGCGCCCGCCGAGGGCGGCAATGAGCGCACGCGCGAGCTGCCGCAATTTCCGCCGCAGGGCAGCGCGGAGCCGGAACCGGAGCGCCCGCGCCGCCGCTCGGACTGGGCGGAGGAGACTCCGCTGGACGATCTTCCGAGCCTGGCGGACGAACTGCTCGGCCCGCACGAGGACGACGACGAGACCGACAGCAGGCGCCGCCGCTGAGCTGTGAAGTGGCTGAGCCGTGAAGTGGGGGGACGGACTGTCAGACCCCGGCCCCACAATGGGATCGGAGCGGTACAGAGCGCTCCGAGCGGCGCGGCAGGCACTGAGGCGTGTCGTCGGCCGCGACCACGCATACACGCGACCACGCACACGGCAGGGCAGCGGACGGCAAGGAGCGGTGACGGCGTATGACCGTATGGGACGACCTGGTCGGGCAGGACCGCCTTCATGTGGCGCTCTCCGCCGCCGCCCGTGACGCCGACGCGCGGGTGACGGCCGAGGCCTCGGGCACGCCGCCGCCCGAGGCCTCGAAGATGACGCACGCGTGGCTGTTCACCGGGCCGCCGGGCTCGGGCCGTTCCACCGCGGCCCGTGCCTTCGCCGCCGCGCTCCAGTGCGTCAGTCCGGACCGCGCGCTCGGCGGAGAGCCGGGCTGCGGGTTCTGCGACGGCTGTCACACGAGCCTGATCGGTACACATGCCGACGTCGAGGTGATCCGTACCGATCTGCTCTCCATCGGCGTCAAGGAGACCCGTGAGCTGGTGCGTCGTGCCCAGCTCTCCCCGGCGGTAGGCCGCTGGCAGGTCATCGTCCTGGAGGACGCCGACCGCCTCACCGAGGGTGCGGGCAATGTTCTGCTGAAGGCGGTGGAGGAGCCGGCGCCCCGAACGGTCTGGCTGCTCTGCGCGCCCTCTCTGGAGGACGTCCTGCCCACCATCCGCTCGCGCTGCCGCCATCTCGTCCTGCGTACGCCGCCGGTGGAGGCCGTCGCCGATGTGCTGATCCGGCGCGACGGCATCGAGCCGGAGGCCGCCCATGCCGCCGCCCGTGCCACGCGGGGACATATCGGCCGTGCCCGTCGCCTCGCCACCGACGAACGGGCCCGCGCGCGCCGTGCCACCGTGCTCAAGATGCCGCTGCGCGTGGACGACATCGGCGGCTGTCTCAAGGCGGCCCAGGAGCTGATCGACGCCGCGACGGAGGACGCCAAGCAGGTCGCCGAGGATGTGGACGTCAAGGAGACCGAGGACATGAAGGCCGCGCTGGGCGCCTCGGCGGGCGGCCGGATGCCTCGGGGCACGGCGGGGGTGATGAAGGAGCTGGCCGACCGGCAGAAGCGTCGTTCCACCCGTACGCAGCGGGACAGCCTCGATCTCGCCCTCACGGATCTGACCGGCTTCTACCGCGATGTGCTGGCGCTCCAGCTCGGCTCGCGGGTCGCGCTCGCCAACGGGGACGTACGGGACGCGCTGGACCGCGTCGCCCGCGCCTCCACGCCCGAGCGGACCCTGCGCCGGATAGAGGCGATCAGTGCCTGCCGCCAGGCGCTGGACCGCAATGTGGCGCCGTTGCTGGCGGTGGAGGCGATGGCGGTGTCGCTGCGGGCGGGCTGACGACGGTGTGGGCCGGCTGACGGTGTGGCCGGATTGATGCAGATAATCGGCGAATCAGCAGATTCACCCGTATGAGTACCGACGGGCGGCATACGCCATCCGGCGGCTAGGCTCCCTGGATGGACAACAGGCGCCTGTTCCGTGTCACCGCCACCGCGCTGGCGGCGGCCGGTCTGCTGATCTTCGGTTGTACGCCGACCTCGGGCACGTCGACCTCTGCGACCTCCGGTACGACGAGCCCCGGCACGACGGCCTCGGACCCGGCGGCCCTGAAGAAGTTCTACGACCAGAAGCTCACATGGCGCGCGTGCGGAGCCCCCGGTTTCCAGTGCGCCACGCTGAAGGCTCCGCTGGACTACGCCAAGCCTGACGGGACCGAGATCAAGCTGGCCGTCGCCCGTAAGAAGGCCACGGGACCGGGCACACGGCTCGGCTCGCTCCTGGTCAACCCGGGCGGCCCAGGCGGCTCGGCGATCGGTTATCTCCAGGGATACGCCGGCATCGGCTATCCGGCTCCGGTCCGCGCTCAGTACGACATGGCGGCCATCGACCCTCGCGGAGTCGCCCGTAGTGAGCCGGTCGAATGCCTCACCGGCGCGGAGATGGACGCGTACACCCAGGTCGACCAGACTCCCGACGACCAGGCCGAGGCCGGGCTGCTGACCGCGTCCTTCAAGCGGTTCGCCCAGGGCTGCGACAAGCGTTCCGGCGATATCCTCCCGCATGTCTCCACGGTCGAGGCGGCCCGTGACATGGACATCTTCCGTGCCGCACTGGGCGACAAAAAGCTGTCGTACGTGGGCGCCTCGTACGGCACCTTCCTCGGGGCGACGTACGCCGAACTGTTCCCGGAGCGTACGGGCCGTCTCGTCCTGGACGGCGCGATGGATCCGTCCCTGCCGGCCCGCGATCTGAACCGCGATCAGACGGCCGGCTTCGAGACGGCTTTCCAGTCCTTCGCCCAAGACTGTGTCAAACAGCCGGACTGCCCTCTGGGCAGTACCTCCGCGGCCGAGGTCACGACCCGGACGAAGGCCTTCTTCCAGACCCTGGATGCCAAGCCCGTCCCCACCCGCGAGAGCCGCCCGCTGGGCGAGTCCCTCGCCACGACCGGTGTGATCGCCGCGATGTACGACGAATCCGCCTGGCCCCAGCTCCGCGAAGCCCTGGCCGCCGCGATGGACGGCGACGGCGCTCCTCTTCTCGCGCTGGCCGACTCGTACTACGAGCGCGACGGCGACGGCTCGTACGCCAACCTGATGTACGCCAACTCGGCCGTGAACTGCCTGGACCTCCCGCCCGCCTTCACCGGCCCCGAAGAGGTCACCCAGGCGCTCCCCTCCTTCGAGCAGGCCTCTCCGGTCTTCGGCAGGGGCCTCGCCTGGGCCTCCCTGAACTGCGCCTACTGGCCCACCAAGGCCACCGGCACCCCGCACCGCATCGAGGCGAAGGGCGCGGCCCCGATCGTCGTCGTCGGCACCACCCGCGACCCGGCCACCCCGTACAAATGGGCCCAGTCCCTGGCCGCCCAGCTCTCCTCCGGCACCCTGCTCACCTACGACGGCGACGGCCACACGGCATACGGCCGGGGCAGCGACTGCATCGACACGGCGATCAACACCTACCTCCTGGACGGCACACCTCCACCCAACGCCAAGAAATGCCCCTGACCTGCGACAAGACCCCCAGCCCAGCCCTGTACGGAGCACCCCCGGAAACTGTGTAGACTTGGCCGCGCCACAGACCACACCATGGTCCACAGGGCAAGCCGCCTTAGCTCAGTTGGCCAGAGCAACGCACTCGTAATGCGTAGGTCTCGGGTTCGAATCCCGAAGGCGGCTCAGCGAAACCCCAGGTCAAGCCTTTGACCTGGGGTTTTTTGTGCTCGTTGGCCTTGGAATTCAGGTTTATCGGACATGCGTGGTCTGCGTGTCGCAATGCGTAGGTCGTAGGTTGGTTTTTGTGACCGAACAGACGATCTTGGTCTCCGGCCTGGTCTTTTGCTATTTGGGAGGGACGGAGCGACCATACGCACCGTATGTTGGTGGACAACCGGTGGACAGCTGTGCGTGATGCCTTGTCAGAGGTCTCTCGCCGTAGCCAGGGCGAAGCGTCGGACGGGGCGTGTGGGCGTGGTGACCAGTACTTGGCGGCTTGTGTTGTTCCGACAATCGCGGTGGCACCCGTGTCTTCCTCACCTCTTTGAGGAAGGCACAGGCGGCGTCCTCCCTCTGCCGCTGGTCGACGTTGCGGTCGCAATGCAACCGTCGACTGACGACTGACCGACAGGAATGCCACATCTCACCAAGGGTCTGCGGTCCGGCCGCCGGGTTCGATGCCGTAGGCGTGCAGACGGTCGGCCTCGGCGGCTCGTCCCATCTTCCCGAGTAGATATTCCAGGTTCACCGGAGGGTTGACCGTATAGCCCGTTTCCAGCGCTCGGCGCTCCCAACCCTCGGCCTCCTGTAGGCGACCGCCTTCCCAGAGGGGCTGAGCCCTCGACGCCATCGCGGATCCATCACCTGCTTCGACCATGCGGTGCTCCTAGCGCTCCACTTCGCGATGGTTCTCGGACAGCCACATCAGCCCGGATCAGGCAGCGCATGGAAGGCAAGTCCCCTGCTTCGGCCGCTGGGAGCCACCCCGCCAGTCCGTTCTGAGCGGCGGCATCACCCTCCTCTGCGGCCCGTCTCCACACCTCCTTTGCCTTGTCCATCCGCCCCTTCCGCTTCCAGTGCATGGCGAGGTGTTCCATTTCCTCGGTATCGCCTGACTCGGCAGCCGCGATACGAAGAGCGAGGGCCTCTTCGGCGCGGCCCCGCTCGCGCTTTTGTGCAGCCATACCGAGACGCTCAAGGTCGTCCGGATCTTCGGCCGCAGCGACCAGCGTGTCCCATACTTGGATGGGCACGATCACCTGGGACCGGGCGGACCGGGCGTGTTCCTCAAGGCTGTCGGCGAGTTGAAAGCCGTCGGCAGACCCGACGCCTGGCGAGATGCGGAGCGGGGTCAGTGGCGCGACGGCGCCCTTAACCTCGATGGTGACGTAACGGAGCGCGCGAACGAACCAGTCGCGGGGCGGATCCACCCGGGACCGCTCGTCGAGGTACCCGACGGATGCGTGCTTCAGGAACCTGGACGTGAGCAGAGCGCTATACCCGAGCCGACGGGCATCCATCGCGGCAGTCAGCAGCGCTTTGCTGTAGGGGTCCGCATCGGTATAGCGCCGCAGCAGATGCGGCGTCGCTGCTGCCAGGAATTGGGTCAACTTCCTTGTGGCGGAACAGGATTCGACTACGAAGGCGAGCGTCCGTTGTTCACTGGCGCGGTTCCACTCCGTGGCCGAGAACTGAGGCGGTACCTCCACCCGAACTGCTCTGCCCAGGAGTTCGCGAACAGCCGATGAGCCCCGGCGAGGCTTGGCATCGTTACCGGCGTGGGTCTGCCAGTCAACGGCTCAACCGGTTGCACCTGTTCTGATCAGGCAGAACGTCACGAGGCGGCACCACGGGGCACCGCGCAACACGAACACTCACGGTCTCGTAGGGCATGTCGCGTGACATCGGTAGCTGACATCAACAGAGGCGTACAACCGCGCACGGGGGCACGCTCGCAATCGGTGGACGAAACAACGCATCGCAGCCAGCGGGTGGTTCGTGACAGTGTCGACCGTGAACTTTCCCTGCCGCATCAGGGCGCCCGGCGTCGCTCATGCTCCTGGGCTCAGCCGGTGACCCCGAACGGGGTGATTCCGATCTTTCCGTGGCAAGGCGAGATGGGCAACGGGGTCAGTACCAGGGGCGCGGAGTCGCCGGGCACCCAGATGTCCGCGGCGTACGGCGGGTGGTAGAAGTCGGCGCCGTTGCAGACCGTGGCCGTGGCCGACTTCCAGACGAGGCTGAACGATGTGCTCTGCCCGGGAGCGAGCCGGACAGCCGTGGGGTGCCCTGGACCGTAGCGCGTCACCGACAGGGGCCGCCGGGTCGTCGTGTCGAGGCGGCCGACGCACTGCGGGCCCGGATAGCCCGGCACGCATTTCCTGGTGAGTTCTTCCTCCCCACCGATGAAGACGACACCCGGCCACCCGTCGAGTACACATCTGATGCCGGAGCGGTTGCGCAGCCGCACGTCCATGGCCACATCCCCAGGGTTGCCCAGGACGGCCTTCCTCGGCATGGCGGAAGCCGGTACCAGATCGCGCGCGGCGCAGCCGTTCTCGCTTCCTCACTCGGAGGTGGTGGGGGAAGGGGACACGGTGGATCGCGTCGGGGACGCGCTCGGGGCGGGCGTGGCGCTTCGTCGGGCCGTCCGCGGGGGAGCCGCCGACGGGGTGACCGCGGCGTGCGGCGCGCTGGAGCGCGCGGCCGGAGCCACGGCGGTGTCGAGGTCGGGCGGTGGCGTGACGTCACAAGCGACGGCGGCCAAGGCCGTCAGAAGGCAGAACAGGAGGGCGGTGATGCCCTGGGGACGTATCACCGTTCGCACGATAGGCAGGCGACCGTCTCCGCACGAGCCCACGAGAAATCCGGCCGGGCATTCTTCATTCGGCGTTCACCGCGCTCTTGGCCCTCGCCTCCGGCACGCCTCAGTGCATCCCAAAACTCACGCCCTTCAGGGGTGCGCGGCAGAGGAGGTGCGGGCTCTGTGGTGGCGTTGGTGATCCGAGGCTCAGGGTGGCTTGTTCGAGTGTGTCGCCGTAGCGGCGGAGGATCAGGTTTGCCACTGCCGCGTGTGTTCCCAGTGGTGCGGAAGTGAGGGTTGCGCCTGAGTGGGAGGCTCGGCGGGAGAAGGAGCCGGGGGCCAGGAGGTAGCCGGCGATGGCGACGGAGGTGTGGCCCTTGGTGCGTAGGTGGGCTATGGCCTGGGCTGGGGTTGGGGAGCCTGCGCAGAGATAGGAGGGGAGGACGGGCGCGTTCAGGTGGGCCTGGAGCATTGTGGCCATGCGGGCGGTGTCCGCGTTGGCCGCGGGATTTGTGGAGCCTGCGGCGGCGAGGACGACCGGGCCCCCGGCCCAGCCTGCCTCGGCGAGGCGTGCCGACAGCGCGGTGGCCAGCAGTGGGTCCGGGCCCAGGGCGTGGGCGACGGACGCCCGCAGGTGTGGGGCCGTGGCCAGCGCCGTCGGGATGTCGGTGTGGACGTGGTAGCCCGCGCCCAGGAGCAGAGGGACGAGTACGGCCTCGCCACGCAGCGCCGCCAGGGTCTCGTCCAGCGAGGGCCGTACGAGGTCCAGATAGCCGACCTCGACCCGCAATCCGGGCCGCAGCGAGCGGACCAGGTCCAGCAGGGCTTCGACGGTGGCGACGCCGGCCGGGTCGCGGGTGCCGTGGGCGACGGCGACGAGAGTCGGGTCCGTCACCCGCCGACCTCCAGCCGGTACCCGCGCTTCGGCACCGTCCGTACCAGTCCCGCGTGCGGTCCCAGCGCGCCGCGCAGTCGCGCGACCGCGGCCTCGACCGCGTGCTCGTCCGTGGTCGTGCCCGCCCAGACCCGGCGCAGCAGGTCGGCGCGGCTGACCACCCAGCCCGGGTGTTCGGCCAGAGCCCGCAGCACCGCCGCGGAGACCGGCGGCAGCCAGTAGCTCTCCTCGCCGACGACGAGCGCGCTGCCTTGCAGCACCAAGGTGCGCCCGCCGGCTGCCAGTTCGCGGCGGTTGCGCACCGGGACCGTCTCGGTGATGGTGCGCACCAGCGCTCCGAGCCGTCCGCGTTCGGGACAGACCACGGGTACGCCGACGTTCTCCAGCGGCCGGGCGCAGACCGGGCCGACGCATACCGGCAGCACGTCCTCGCGCAGCGCGGTCAGGACCTCGGGACGCAGTCCCAGCGTGTCAGCCGCCACCAGGAAGGCGGTGATCGCCGGCGCGCTGGTGAAGGCACCGGCAGGCGTTCGGGATCGACCGCGGGCTGCCGTTTCCGATGGCGGACGTCGCGCGCAGCGGCTGTGTGAGCCTGGTCGGCGCCAATCCCGCCGAGACCATGCCGCCGGCCCTGCGCTACTTCCGCGAACTGCGCGAGAACGGCGGGCAGTTGATCGTGGTGGATCCGCGCCGGACCAGGACCGCCGAGCTGGCCGATCTGCACCTCCAGCCGGTGCCCGGCACCGATCTGGCGCTCGCGCTCGGTCTGCTGCATCTGGTGGTCGCGGACGGGAGGCTCGACAATGAATTCATCGAGGAGCGCACCACCGGCTTCGAGCCGGCCCGCGCCTGTGCGATGGCGCACTGGCCGGAGCGGGTGGAGCGGCTGACCGGCGTGCCGGTGGCCCAACTGCGCGAGGCCGTAGGCATGTTCGCGGACGCGGAGACCGGCATGGTGCTCACCGCCCGCGGCCTTGAACAGCAGACGGGTACGGCTGCTTGACCTACCAGGCTAACGGGCAGGGCGGCCGGGAGCACGGGCAGAAGGCCGACCAGCTTCCCGGCTACCGCTCGATCGAGGACCACTGGGCGTCAACGCGGGCGGCGGCAATCTGGGTGTGCCGGTGGCCCAGTTGGCGGGCCTGCTGATCCTGGCGACCGCGGGGGCCGCGCAGCCGCGGCGGCTGCCGCTGGTGTACATCCCGCTGATCGTCCTCGCCGCCCTCGGCGCGGCCTGGAAGATGGACAATCTCACCGCGATGCGCAACGACAAGCGGGCCATGCGCGAAGTCTCCCGCGATCCGCACACCTGGGTGATGTCGCTGCTCTACATCGGCACCTTCGGTTCTTTCATAGGCTTCAGTTTCGCCTTCGGGCAGGTGCTCCAGGTGCAGTTCCAGGCGCAGTTCGACACCCCGGTGAAGGCCGCGTATCTCACCTTCCTCGGATCCTCTGCTCGGCTCGCTGATCAGGCCGGTCGGCGGGCTGCTCGCGGATCGCCTCGGCGGAGCGAAGGTGACGCTGTGGAACTTCGCGGCAATGGCCTCCGGCACGGCCCCGGAGACGGCCGAGCGAGACTCCCGCAGGCGCGCGTCCGCGCTGATCGGTATCGCGGGCGCGGTGGGCGCGTTCGGCGGCGTACTGGTGAACGTGGCGTTCCGTCAGTCGTTCCTGACCACGCACGACGGGAACGCCGCGTACCTCTGCTTCCTGGTGGCATACGCCCTGTGCGCGCTACTGACCTGGGCCGTCTACCTCCGCCCGTCGGCAGCGCGGCTCTCCGACGTGTAGCGCAGGTGCAGCGCAGGGTGAACCCCGCCCGCTTCGGCGGATACAGGAAGTGGTTCAGCTCGGACCCTGTTCGCCTCCGCCCGCCCACGACGGTGCCGGGCGACGCCCGCCAGGAAGTCCCGGCAGGCCGTCGCCGAGCAGCGGATCAGTCCGTTACATAGCCTTCAGTCCATTCGTCCTTGTCCACCACGGATTCGTCTACGTAGAAACAGTTCGGCTCCTCATGGAAGCCGGACAGTTTCCGGGCTCGTTCGATACGGTCCCGGGCGGCCTCCCGGCTTGAGTAGGTACCGAGCAGTTTCACGTCGTCTCCGGCCTCTTCATCGGCCCAGAAGTCATCGGGCTCCACGAAGTGCCTGACCTCAGCGCCTTCCACGGCTCGGTGGTGGACATGCCAGAGCAAGTAGACCTTCGATGGTTCGGCCATGTCGGTCTTCGGTCCTTTCTTGAACTTCCTGGTTGCGCGACAGGTACTTCCGGACCTTGTTGTAGATGGAGCCGGGACCCTTCTTGTACGGCGGCCGGCAGCGGTGCTGGGTGTCCTCGACGCGCCGGCGCACCACGGCCCGGAGACGCGGTCGATGGCTGCGGCCCTGCTGGGTGACGATTGCGGTCCGTTCGACGCACGGGAGCTGGAGTGGTTTTGCGTGCGAATCGGTCCGCGATGTTCGTTGTCAGTGGGGCGCCGTAGAGTTCGCGGCGTAGAGGATTGGGCCGGTGGAGGGGGAGTGGTGCGGATGCGGCCTGTGTGGAGTGGATACGGGAGACCGGTGGTCCGGGGCTTTGGGGGCATGGCGCTGGCAGGGGTGGTGCTGGCCGGCTCGTTGCTGTTCGTGCCCGATGCGAGCGCGGCGGCGGAGCGGTCTGTGGTCGGTGCTGTCGAGCACACCGTGGACACGGCGGGCACCGCGGAACTCGCCACGGGGGAGCGGCTGGAGCTGGTCGACGGCAAGAACGTGGGTGTCGTCCCACGGGAGGGCCGGAGCGCGGGACGGTACGCCATCACGTCCATGGACGGCGGCCTCAGCGTCCGTCCCGTGGACCAGCGGCGGCCCGTGGCCGCGACGGAGGTAGCCGTGGGCCCGGCGGCACGGGCGTTCTCGCCCATGACGCTCGCCGCGCCGAACGCCACGTACCCGGTGAAGTTCACGATCACCAACGCCAATGTCACCACCAAGTTGGTCAGCCTCTGGAACAGCAAGACCTGGGCTCCCATCGAGGTGCAGAACGAGGATTTCGGCCCGAACGCCAGCGCAAAGCTGTCGCCCGGGAGCTACTTCGCCGTCGCTCTGCACAGCGACTGGGCCCGGCCCAGCTATCTGCTCGCCCGCACTTTCACCGTCACCAGTTCGGGTCTGACGGTGACCTTCGACGAGCGGCTGGCCAAGGAGACGGCCATCAGGACCGATGACACCACCGTCGCCCGCGAGGCGTCGGCGGTGTGGATCTCGGTGCCCGGCGGCGGTCTGGCGGGATTCGCGGGCAGAGGCCGTGACAAGGTCTACGCGACGCCCTTCTCGGTCGCCGGGGCCTCCCTGCGCGTCCACGAGATCCTGACCAAGAAGGGCTCGTCGGCGTCCGCCCCCAGCCCTGTCCGTTACGACCTGACCCACTCGTTCCAGGGCGGCGCTCCGTCCTCTCCCGTCGCCACCGTGCGTACGGCGAGCCTCGCGAAGACCACCACCCCGATCCGCGCCCAGGGCGTCCGGATACCGGCCCTCCTGGAGACGGTGCCCGGCCTGGGCGAGTGGACCGGTGTCTATATCGGCGGCTGGGTGAAGACCGCGACGACGACCACCGAGTACGTCACCCCGGGAATCAGCTACTCCCGTCTGCTCAGTTACGGCTCCCAGCGTCTCTCCCTGCCCGACCGGGCGCTGGCAGCCGGCACCACCAGCGGCTCTTCCGTGGGCGTGGCGCCCTTCGGTCCCGGTCCCGGGACGGGCGGCTCCACCCGCCGCGCCACGACGATCAGCCTGTACGAGCCGAGGACCGCGAGCGACGCGGCGGGCCACAGCGGTCTCGACGACCGCGCGAAGGCGTCCTTCCGGCTCACCTCCGGCGGACGGATCCTCGCGTCGGCCGACGGCCTGACGCCCTACGACGAGCTCTCCGCGACCGTCCCGAGCGGCACCGGCTCCTACGAGCTGGAGCACACCGTCACCCGCAGGGCCGGCCACTCCCGGCTGTCCACACTGGTCCGCGGCGAATGGGCGTTCATCTCTTCCGGTACGAGCTCCTCCCGGACGCTGCCGCTGATCGACACCGCCTTCACCGTCTCCGGTCTCGACGCCCGCAACGCGGCGGGTGCCGCTCCGGTGACCGTGGGCGTCACGGCCGCCACGCGCGGCTCCGAGGCGGCGGAGACGGTCACCGCCCTCGAATACTCGACGGACGACGGCGCCACCTGGCTGAGTCTTCCGCTCACCACCACGGGCGCGGGCGCCCAGGGCTCCGCGCCGCTCACCGTCCCGGCCGCCGCGCGGTTCGTCTCGCTGCGCGCCACGGCGGTGAACGACGAGGGCGGCAGCGTCCGGCGCACCGTGATACGCGCCTTCGCCGGAGCCACGGCCAAGAGCGACGAGCAGGTCGGTACGACGAAGATCTCGAATCTCGTGGTCAACGGCGGCAAGCCCGTCGTACTCACCAACGAAACGCTCCAGACCTTCACGGCGACCTTCACCGCCACCGACCCGGCCGGCATAGCCGAGGGCGATCTCTACCTGTACCACGGCCCGTACGGCGAGCCCGACGGCACTCTCTTCGGCTCCTATCCCGCGACCTGCACCGCGCAGTCCGCCACCACCTCGGTCTGCGAGTCGACGTTCGCGTACATCGAGCCGCGCACGAACCTCGGCCGTAACGCCCTCGCGGGCACCTGGACGGCCGCCGCCTGGGCCTGGTCCAAGGACGGCACGAGCCACACCGACCGGACCGCCGCGCGCACCGTGCCGGTGCTGCGCCACTCCCGTCTGACGGTCAACGCCACGCCCGAGCCGGTGAAGAAGAACGCGACTCTGACGGTCGCCGGCGCCCTGACCCAAGCGGACTGGCAGTCCGACACGGGCGCCTACGCCGGCTTCGGCGGCCAGTCGGTGAAGCTCCAGTTCCGTAAGAAGGACAGCAGCACCTACACCACGGTCAAGACCGTCACGTCGTCGTCCACCGGTGCGCTCAAGACCACCGTCAAGGCCACGGCCGACGGCTACTGGCGCTACTACTTCCCCGGCACCACGACCACCGCGCCCGCCTCGGTCACGGGCGACTACGTCGACGTGCGATAGCGCCCGCTCGGAAGCGCTCAGGAGCGCTCCTTGGCTCCGTGTTCTTCGGCCGCGCGCTCCTCGGCCCTGCGGACCGCCGGGGCGATGGCTCGTTCCACGCTGAGGCGGCCTTCGCCGGGGTCGCCGAGGCGCTGAGTCATCGTGCGGACGATGGCGTGGAAGAAGAGGGCCGGGCCGCACGCCGTCCACTCGTCCCTGTTCGCCGGATCGAGCAGGAAGTCCAGCACCGTGTCCGGCTCGGCGGGCACGAAGCGGAACTCGCTGTGCTCCCACTTGTCGTCCACACCGCGGCTCCAGCGCTCGCGCAGCTCCTCCTCGCTCAGACCGGGCAGTACGGCCAGGAAGCAGGCTGCCCACTGGTGGCGCTCGGTGTCCATGGCGAAGGAGAGCAGCTCCATCGTGCACTCGTCGTCCGCGTGGACGGCGAGTTCCTCGCGCAGCGCCCGGTGGGCGGCGCCGAAAAGGTCGGGGACACCGTCCTTCAGATCGTGTGTCCCTGAAAGGCCCTCGTTCGCCGAGGAGTTCCAGCGTCCGGTGTTCCCGCCGACCGTGGCGCTGCGCCGGGAGAACAGCATGCGGTTGTCCTTGCCGGTCACCACGGCCACATTCGCGCCGAAGCTGCTGGAGAGGAAGCCGTTGACGGTGACCGGGTCCTTGCCCGCGAGATAGTGCTCGCGGAGTGTGTGCCCGGCGCCCTCGCCCTCCTCCAGTCTGCGGTCCAGCTGCTGCGAGGCGAGGAAGGTGAAGTAGTCCGTGGGCGAGAAGCGGATCTCGACGATCGGGTCCTCGCGGTCGTTCGTACGGGTCACCGCCACCGTCTCGACGGCGAACCGCGGATGGTTCCAGCGCCGGTCGGCGCCCTGGACCGCGCGCGTCCGCTGGTCGTCCTCGATCTCCTGGCGCCAGCGCCGTACATCCTCGGGCACGAAGACGGGCTCGTCGGCGTCGAAGTAGATTCTCAGATTCTCCTCGGCGATGGGCCGCGTCCCGTCGCCCTCGTAGATATGGCAGACCGTACGCATCGGCCCGATCCGGAAGTGATCGCGGTACGACAAGATATGTCCTTCTCCCCGTTCAACACGCTGCTTCCACAGGACAGTTGCACACGCCCGGACATGGCGGCAACATCCATGAGCAGGGCCAGGGAGGCGTGTGTGGGGACCGCGGGGGAGCACGGCGAGGCATTCGCGGTGTGCGTGGACGAGTACGACCACGAGACCGGCGCGCGGCTGGCGCCCGCCCGCCGGGCCGCCGAGGACTTCCGTGGACTGGCACGCGGACTCGGCTTCACGGCCGACGCGCCCGTGATCTCGGGCACCAAGCAGGAGATCGACGACGGTCTGGGCCGGATCGAGATGTCCACCGCCCAGCGCAAGCTCATCTACTGGGTCGGGCACGGAGTCAAGATCGGCGCGAACACGGTGGTGCTGCCCTGCCGTGACTACCGCCACGGCGGCCGGCGAGGGCTGTTCTCCGCGCAGGAGATCGGACTGTTCCTCACGGGTCTGACCGGCGATGTCGTACTGATTGTCGACACCTGCCATGCCACGGACTTCGCCCGGGAGGCGCAGTCGCTGTGCGAGGACAAGGAGGAGAGATACGGCGGCATTCCGCTCGGCCCCGACGGCCCGGCCGGGCCCGGCCGCGGTATCGGCTGTCTCGGTACGGTCGGTGGTGACGCCCTCGCGCAGGTCGGCCAGTGGCTGACCGCCCTGAAGTCGGTCTGCGGATCACCGGATTTCACCTATCGCGGTCAGTACGTGTGGAACAGACACGCCAAGGCGGTGAGCGCCGAGATGCTGTCGAACGCTGTCCATCAGGCGCTCCGCGAGACCAGCGTCGAACCGTGGTTCAAGGGCGGCGGACGGCTGGAGGGCTTCTTCGTCAACCGTCACTTCGATCCCTTCGCCCGCCCTGCCTCGGCCACCGCGCCCGAGCGCCGGGACGCGCTGCTGGACGAACAGATCCAGCATCTGCTCAAGAGCAGGTTCACCGGTCTGCGGCTGGAGGAGGAGGACGCCTCCTTCGTCGGCCGGCGGCACTCCCTGACGCGTATCACCCACTGGCTCTCCTCCCCTGGACGCAGCGGTGTCATGGTCGTCACCGGCGCGCCGGGCAGTGGCAAGTCGGCGCTTCTGGCGCAGACCGCGCTGATGACGGTCCGGTCCACTCCGCAGTACGAGAAGCTGACGCCCGATCAGCGCGGTCTGCTGGAGGGAGCGCTCGTCGCGGGCATCCAGTGCCGTGGCCGCAGCGCCCTGGAGTGCGCCCGCGAACTGGCCGCGGGACTGGACGTCAAGGAGCCCGGCACCGGCTGGACGGATGCGCCCGAGGCGGTCCGGGCCGTCATCGAGGCGTGCCGGCGGCGAGGAGAGGCCGCGTTCCTGGTCGACGGGCTGGACGAGGCGGGACCCGCCCATGTCGACGCCGTGATCGCCGATGTCCTGCGCCCGCTGGCCCAGGAACCGTCCGTACGGATTCTCGTCGGCACCCGGCCCACGATCAGCGGCAGCCTGCTGATGCTCGACGGCGCGGCCCATGTCGATCTCGACAAGGACCCGGACAAGGACCGCGACATCGCCCAGTACGTACGGGAACGGCTCGGCGCGCCCGGCTGCCCGTACGCCGACAGCCCCGAGCTGCGTGAGGCCGCCACGCGTGTCCTGGTGGAGCAGAGCCAGGGCGTCTTCCTGGTGGCGCAGCTCCACTGCGCGGCTCTCGCGCGTCTGGAGCGGGCCCTGCCACCGGGCGACGAGGCGTTCCGGCGGCTTCTGATGTCCGGGCTGGAGGAGGCCCTGGACCGGGAGGTGACCGAGCTGGACCGCGTCGCCGAGGCGGCTCTGGTGCCGGGAGTACGGGCCGGCTCGGGCTGGGCGCGCGGGCTGCTGCTGCCGCTGGCGCTGTCGTACGGCGCGGGCCTGCC
>NZ_FMDK01000639.1 GCF_900091995.1 Streptomyces sp. MnatMP-M17 | reverse complement strand
CGGCGCCCGCGGCGGCCAGCCGGGCCGCCGCGGCCAGACCGGCCGGACCCGCGCCGATCACCAGCACATCGACCGTACGCGGTCGCCGGTCGGGCCCGGGGACGGAGAAGCCGTCCCGGTTCGTCGTCGCGCTCATGGTCCGACCTCCGGCCGCAGGGATGGTTCGCCGTCCTCAAAAGCGTCGGCGGCGCCGGTCGTCCCGGCAATGAAGTCGGTGGTCCCGGAGGTGAACAGGGCGCGCACGGTGGCTCCGCAGTAGAAGCCCTGGCACCGGCCGCCCCGGGCCCGGGTGCGCCGCCGCAGGCCCTCGGGTGTGCTGGGCGCGATCGTACTGGCGAGAGCGTCCCGGATCTCGCCCCGGGACACCCGTTCGCAGTGGCAGACGAGCCGGCCGTACTCCGGGTCGGCCGCGATCAGCTCGGCGCGTTCGTAGGGACGCGGAAACGCCTCGCCGATGTTCGGCATCCGTACGGGTTCGTGCTCCCGTGGCGTCCCCAGCTTCTGCCCCGCGTCGGCGAGCAGCTCCACGACATGCGCGGCGATCGCCATCGATGCCGTCAGCCCGGTGGAGCGGATGCCGCCCACCGTCACATACCGCTGCTCCGGGTGGCAGCGGATCCGGTAGTCGTCGTCCTCGGTGGCCGCGCGCAGCCCCGCGTAGACGGCGGTGACCTCCTCGTCGAGCAGCGCAGGCAGCACGCGTCCGCCTCGCTCGCGCAGAAAGGCCAGCCCTTCCGCTGTGGAGCCGGTCGCCGTCTTGTCGTCCAGGTCCTCGGCGGTCGGCCCGAGCAGCACATTCCCGTACACCGTCGGTGCCACCAGCACGCCCTTGCCGAGCGCGGTCGGCACCGGCAGCAGGATATGACGGACCAGATCACGGGCGAACTTGTCGAAGACCATGAGCTGACCGCGCCGGGGCGTGACGGTGAAGTCGGCGTGGCCGAGCATCCGGTCGATCTCGTCGGCGCGCAGTCCCGCGGCGTTGATCAGGGCATGCGTACGCAACGACCCTCGGCCGGTGACGAGTTCATGAGGAGATCCGCCCGCACGGGGAGATCCGCCTTCCTGAGGAGATCCGCCGACGATCCGTCTCACCGGGCAGTTGAGATGCAGATCGGCGCCGGCGCGGACGGCCTGGGTGGCGTACGCGAGCGTTGTCGTCCAGGGACAGATGATGCTCTCGCCGGGTACGTCGAGTCCGCCGAGCGCGCCCGGTCCGAGATGTGGTTCGCGGGCGTAGAGCTCGTCCGCGCCGATGATCCGTGCCTCGTGGTATCCGTTGCGCTCGGCCTTCTCCACCAGCCGTGGCAGGGCGGCCAGTTGCTCCTCGTCCCAGGCGACGAGCAGCGCGCCGACGGGCTCGACCGGGATACCGGCCTCGGCGGCATAGGCGGCCAGCCGCCGCTGTCCCTCCCGTACCAGCCGGGACTCCAGCGAACCGGGCACGGCGTCGAAACCGGTGTGCAGAATGGCCGTGTTGGCCTTGGACGTGCCGTCGCCGACATCGTCGGACGCCTCCACCAGCGCGATACGCAGCGGATAGCCGCTGAGTTCGCGCGCGATGGCGCTACCGACGACTCCGGCGCCGATGACGACGATGTCGTACACCTCGTCCGGCAGACTTCCGGAGGTGGTGACAGCCATGATGCTCCAGTGTTCCGGCTCAGTGTTCCGTGGTGGCGGGCGCGGGCGGGGGCGTACGGTCGAGCAGCGTGGCCACCGCCGCGCGGAAGACGCCGAGACGGTCGGCCGCCTCGGCCGGGCCGATCCGCGGCTCGTAGACCGCCGAGGGCTTCCACTCCGGTACCACCTGATCGGTCGTCAGCCCTGGATCGAGACCGAGACGCGCGAGCGCGCCCACGCCCAGCGCCGTCGCGTCCGGCAACGCGGAGACCTCGACGGGCCGTTGCAGCAGATCGGCCTGCGTCTGCATCAGCAGCGCGGACCGCGTCAGACCACCGTCCACCCGCAGACTCGTCAGCGGTTCACCGAGATCGGTGGCCACCGCGTCCGCCAGCTCCACGACCTGGGCGGCGATGCCCTCGCACAGCGCGCGCACAAGATGCCCGGCACCGGTGTCCAGGCCCAGACCGCTGATCGAGCCGCGCAGATCGCCGCGCCACCACGGCGCGGCCAGTCCGGCGAGCGCCGGTACGAAGGTCACTCCGCCGCTGTCCGGTACGGAGGAGCCGACCGTGTCCAGCTCGGCCGCGCCGGAGATGACGCCGAGATCGGTCAGCCAGCCCACGGCGGACGCGGCCGTGTAGACCTGTCCGTCGAGGCAGTAGCTGGTACGGCCGCCGAGCCGCCAGGCGACACAGCTCACCAGTCCTGTCGTGCCCCGGCGCGGCCGGTCACCGGTCTGGGCGAGCAGGAACGCGCCTGTGCCATAAGTGCACTTGGCGGAACCCGGTTCGGTCACGCTCTGCGCGAGCAGCGCGGCCTGCTGGTCGACGATCACTCCGGTCAGCGGGATCTCGCCGCCGAAGGCGGTGGTCGTGCCGACCGCGCCGGCCGTGTCGACGACACCGGGCAGCGGCTCGTCGGACAGCCCGAAGATCTCCAGGGCCTCCGGAGACCACTCGGCGCGGTCGAGATCGAGCAGCTGGGTGCGGCCGGCGGTCGCGGCGTCCGTGACGAACGCGCCGGTCAGCCGGTGGATCAGCCAGGAGTCGCTGGTGGTGACGGCGCCCTCGCGCGTCAGCCGGCGCCGGATCCACGCCATCTTCGGCGCGGCGAAGTATGGATCGAGAGGAAGCCCGGTGAGCTGCCGCAACCTCTTCTCGTGCGGCGCGAGTTCGGCGCAGAGGGACTCCGCGCGCCGGTCCTGCCACACGATCGCGTCGGTGAGCGGCGCGCCGGTGGCCGGGTCCCAGGCGAGCACGGTCTCGCCCTGGTTGGCCAGACCGACGGCCGCGACCGGTTCCGCCGCGTCGGCGAGGGCCGCGCGTCCCGCGTCGAGGACGGAGCCGAGCAGCACGGCCGGATCGATCTCCACCAGTCCGCCCGAGCCGTACCTGGGCGGCGCGGGCGCCGATCCGGTGCCGATCACGCCTCGTTCTGGGCAGATGACCAGTGCCTTGGTGGACGAGGTGCCCTGATCGATGGCGAGTACCGGCCGGTCGGCCGAGCCGGTGCGCGGTTGAAACGAGTGCTGGACTGGCGGCATGTCCCGTTCTTCGTGTCGGGCGTCTTCGGTCGCTTCGGCGTTTTCTTCGGCGAATTCAGCGAGTCGGACGGCTTTGGTCGGTGTCAGGGCTGCGACGGCTTCGCGGGGCTTCGACGGGCCGGATCGCTTCCGGTTCTTCAGGTCGGATGGGGCCTTTCACTGCTGGGATCTGATCGCTGAGCGAAAGCGTGGTGCAGGTCAGAGCGGGCGTCAAGGGTTTCCGAGGCCGCCCGTGCGGCCTCGGCGGCGGGGACGGTTCCGGTACGCGTCAACCTGTTCGGCACCGGCGTCGAGAAGGACATAACCAGCTTTGATCAACGGAGAGTTGCGAAAGATCAGCAAAGTGTTCGAGCGCGGTCACTCCGGCCCCTACACTGATCGCCGCGGCGGCAGGCGTCCTTGACCGGTTTCGCCCTTGTCCGCGGCCACGACAGGTCCATACCTGCGTGACGCACTCCGGATCGCTCGCTCCACCCCCCACCGTCCTAGAGGATCTATGACGACCATATGTTCAGCCGGACGCCTCCTCGGTCGTGCCCGGCCCCGTACAGCCCGCAGGACGTCCGGGTTCCTGGATTCTGTATGCGTGTGTCATGCCCGTGTCCAGGGGCCACCAGGGACGGGGTTGGAGGTCTGGTGCTAGGTTCTCCCGCCCGGCCGCCCTGCCACCGGCCGTCGTACGGGCCGCGCACGGCGTGCCGGCGCATGGTCTTCTCGTACACCGGCGCCTCGTACACCGGCGCCTCGTACACCGGATCTTCGTACGTCGGGTCCCTGTACGCCGGGCCCGCGCCCGCGCGGACGGAGCCGAGCTGATGGCGGGCGACGACAACTTCCGCCCGGTGTACCACCCGGCCGGTCACGACAACGAACTGCGCGCGGCGGTACAGGATCTGCGCACAGGGCGCTGGGTCGCGATGCGCAATCTCCTTGCCGAGACGACCGACTGGGGCCTGTGGACCCAGCGGACGCAGGTCCTCGCCGCCGTCGCCGCCGGTTCCGACGCCGTACAGGCCTGGCGCACCGAGGAACCGCGGAGCCTCGCCGCGACCGTGATGCATATGCGCGTCATGGTCGAACGTGCCGTACGGGCCCACCGCGAGGGACATCCGCGTACGCAGGAGCTCTGGCAGCAGGCGTGGGAAGCGTGCGGCGCCGCCACCCGCCACGCGCCGGCCGACCCGGTGCCCTGGGTGTGTCTGCTGGCGCTGGCCCAGCTCGACGGCAAGCAGCAGATGGAGGAGCACCGGCTGGCTCCGCCGGGACCGATGCTGTTCCCAGGCCCCTGGGCCCTGTTGGCCGAGGCCGACAAGCGCGATCCGTTCAACCGCGAGGCGTACCACCGTATGCTCCAGTTCGTCTACGCGCGGCGCGCCGACGGATCGCTCTCCGAGGCGGTCAACTTCGTGCAGTGGGCGGCCTCGGCGGCCCACGAGGGCTCCGCGCTGCACGTACTGCCGCTCTTTGTCCGGGTGGAGCGCTACCGCCGGGAGAACGGCCATGAGAAGGCCCTGGATCTGCACTGGGTGACGGAGGACGCGACCAGGGACGCCCTGCGGGCCCTGCGCCTCTGGTTCGACCACGCCGTGCTGGCCGAGGCGTCGCTGCTCGATCTGAACCATCTCGCGCACGCGCTCTGGGGCGCGCTCCAATTCGATGCCGGGGCTCGGGTGTTCGAAGCGCTGGGCCCTTTCTACGCCACGCTGCCGTGGGCGTACCGTACGCGGAGTCCCGGTGACCCGGCACAGGCCGAGGACGTGTTCCTCCGAGCCCGCAGCCGGTGCCTCGGCGCCGCCCGCGAGGGCCGGAACGGACCGTCCGGCTGAGCCGCTTCCACCGGGACCGTACCCGCCGCACCGCACACGTACCCGCACCAGCGGGCCGCCCGTACCCGCACCGCACACGTACCACCAGCACCGCCGCACGATTTCTGTCCCTGCTCCCTACACAGGTGTGTTTTCCACCGGAGGTACTTCCGTGTCCGTTTCCCCACCAACGTGGTCGAAGGCCGACCTCGTGCCGCAGAAGGACGAAGAGCAGCGGCTGCGAGAACTCGGCTATCAGCCGGTCCTCGCCCGCCGTATGGGCGGCTTCGGCAACTTCGCGATCAGCTTCTCGGTCATCTCCATCCTCTCCGGCTGTATGACGCTGTACGGCTTCGGCATGGGCGCCGGCGGCCCTTCGGTGATGCTCTGGGGCTGGGCGGGCG
This sequence comes from Streptomyces sp. MnatMP-M17, assembly GCF_900091995.1. Classification (GTDB taxonomy): domain Bacteria; phylum Actinomycetota; class Actinomycetes; order Streptomycetales; family Streptomycetaceae; genus Streptomyces. The sequence goes on along the minus strand of NZ_FMDK01000639.1, from coordinate 12,006 downwards.
TCGGTCTCTTCGTCCTCTGTGTGGGCATGGCACTGGCCGAGGTCACCAGCGCGTATCCCACCTCGGGCGCGCTGTACTACATGGCCGACCGGCTGGGCGGACGCAAGTGGGGCTGGTACACCGGCTGGCTGAACCTGCTCGGACTGCTCGGCGCGATCGCGGGTATCGACTACGGCGCCGCGCTCTTCACCGGAGCCTTCCTGAATCTCCAGTTCGGCTTCGATCCCACGCCCGGCTGGACCATGGTCATATTCATGTGCATCCTGCTGCTGCACGCCGTCTTGAACCTGTTCGGCGTCCGGCTGGTCAGTGTGCTCAACTCGATCAGCGTGTGGTGGCATCTGATCGGTGTCGCGATCATCGTCGGCGCTCTCGCGATCATTCCCGACAGCCACCAGTCGCCGTCGTTCGTCTTCACCGAGTTCGTCAATGAGACCGGCTGGGAGAATCCGCTCTATGTGGCGGCCATCGGTCTGCTGCTCGCGCAGTACACCTTCTCCGGATACGACGCCTCCGCGCATCTGTCCGAGGAGACCTCCAACGCCTCGGTGTCGGCCGCGCGCGGTATCGTCCGCGCCATCTGGGTCTCCTGGATCGCCGGTTTCGCGCTGCTGGCCGGACTCACCTTCGCGATCCAGGACTACGCGGGCACCCGGAACAGCGACACGGGCGTGCCGCCCGCGCAGATCCTGATCGACGCCCTCGGCACCAGCGGTGCCACCGCGCTGCTGCTGCTGGTGATCGTGGCGCAGCTCTTCTGCGGCAACGCCGAGGTCGCCGCCGCCAGCCGGATGGTGTTCGCCTTCAGCCGTGACAACGCCCTCCCGGGCTCGTCGCTCTGGCGTCGTGTCAGCAGCCGTACCCAGACACCCGTTCCCGCGGTCTGGCTCTCCGTGATCGTCGCGTGCCTGCTGGCGGTGCCGTCCCTGTACTCCACGACCGCGTACGGCGCGGTGACGGCGATCAACGTCATCGGTATCACGCCCGCGTACGCCATCCCGATCTATCTGAAGCTGCGCGCGGGCAACCGCTTCGAGCCGGGACCGTGGACGCTGGGCCGCTGGAGCAAGCCGATCGGCTGGATCGCGGTGGTGTGGGTGGCCGTGGTCACCGTGCTCTTCTGTCTGCCGCAGTCCAAGCCGGTGACCGTCGACTCGATGAACTACGCCGTGATCGCCCTGGCCGTGGTGCTGGTCCTGGCCACGGTGTGGTGGTACGTGGCCCGTAGCTCGTACAGCACACCGCAGGCGTACGGCAACGCCCGTGAACAGTCGGAGATCTCCGAGGGCATCGTCTGACCGGGAGGACCGCCGACGGGGGGTGGTGTGCGGCGGGGCTTCCCGCCGTACACCACCCCCCGTTCCGCTGTCGGCCCTGTTGGCCCTGTCGGCCTTGTGAGCTCTGTTATCCGTACGCCGTCAGTTCTCCAGAAGGAACTGCCTCGCGAGTTCCTCGCCCTGGATGGCCGCGCTGTCCCGGTCCTCCAGGGACGCGATCTCCGAGTTCTTGAAGAGGATGTAGGTCACTCCGGCGCCGATGCCGCCGCCGTACGGATCGGTCGAGATGCCCAGCCCGCGGGCCGTGGCGAGCGAGCCTTCCCCGATGATCCCGGGCGGCCCGGTGTCCCCGACGACGGCGTACTGGACCCGGTCACCGTGGATGACCGCCGCGACGGATCCGCCGCTGATGCCCGACGACCGGTAGTTCCAGATGGCGCTGGGCGTCGGTACGACGATGTACGGCAGTTCCTTGGCGTTGAGCGCCCGGCCGCTGGACTCGGTGTAGGCCGTCATGCTCTGGAAGTAGGGATCGGTCCTGGTGTTGCAACGGTCCGTCACCTGGCCGTCGCAGTCGATGTCCATGTCGGCCTTCCAGAACACGGCACCGTTCGCGTCGCAGACGGGAACCGCGGTGGGAGCGTTCTCGCGGATGCGGTAGAGGCCGTTGGAGATCTGCTGGCAGTGGCTGACCTTGGAGAGCAGCGCCTCCGCCGTGACCGGTTCTCCCTCGGTGGACGGTCCGCCTCCGGCCGGCGGTCTTCGGGCGGGCGGTGGCGGTCCCGCCGCGGGCCTGTCGGCAGGCGGTCCCGGGACTCCTTGGCGTTGGCGTTCGGCCCGTGGCACGGGAGGCGGCTCGTCGGTGGACTGGGCCAGGGCGGGGAGCACGGTGATGGGGACTGCCGCGGCGGCCAGCAGGGCCGAACCGACGGCGATGAGGACATAGGTGCGAGGGTGCACGGGGGATGATGCCCTTCCTGGTTCCTGGACTGGGTGGCGGGGCCCCGACGGCTCCTGGACGGTTCCTTGGACGGCTCCTCGGACGGTTCCTTGGACGGCTTCGGGGCAGCGAGCGCTCTAGCGCCCGGACGGAGACGGACGGCGGTCATCGCCTATGCACTCGTCCAGTCGTTCGAGGAACTCTCGCTGTCCCGTTACCAGCGGTTCCACGGCGTCCCGCAAAAGGAACCAGCCGACCCGGTCCAGCTCGGGGAACTCACGCACCACCCCCGACCCTCTGGGCCACTCCATGCTGAAGGTGCCGAAGACGGCCGCTGCGGGATCCAGATCGCCCTCGACAGCCCAGGCGGTGACGGTCTTGCCACTCTTTTGGCGGACTTCGCCGAGAGGGGTCCAGGGCCCCTCGGGCACGGGCAGTCCCAGCTCCTCCCGGAACTCCCTGCGGGCCGCGTCCTCGGGCCGTTCCGCTGATCCGTACTCACCCTTGGGGATGGTCCAGGCGGCGGTATCGCGGCCCGACCAGTACGGTCCGCCCATGTGTCCGAGAAGCACTTCGAGACCGGTGTCCATGACCCGGTACAGGAGGAGGCCCGCGCTTCGTTTGCCCGACATGCCGTCAAGTCTGGGCGGGGGCGCGAAGCGTCGCCATTCGCGCGCCGGGGGAGTGCGACGCCCTCGGCGGGAGCCGATCCGTACGCCGATCCGTACGCTGCGCGGGAACGGCGCGGGCTCCGGCACGGACTGACACGCCGGAGCATTACGGTGATACCGCCGAGCCGATCGTATGAACGGTTGCGCCGTACGGCGCAGGGCCCGGCCTCCGTGGGGGGAGACCGGGCCCCTGTGTGCCGGGGGATCGGCGCGGGTTACGGGACCGACCGGAGCCTTACGGGAATGAGGTGATGGTCGACGGGACCGTCGAGGTTCCCGAGGTCGGCGACCCCGTGCTGTTGATGACGTGGTTGTACTGGCCCATGCCACCGAGGGAGACGACCAGGAGATCGTGGAACTTCACACCGGGTTTGACCGGTGCCTGGAAGCCGTGGTCCTGCTGGATGTTCGGGTCCGAGGTGTAGTTGCAATAGCTGCCCAGACCCCAGCCCTCATGGTTGTTGACGGAGTCCGCGACCTTGTAGGCGGCGTATCCCTTGATGTTGCCGTTCTGGATCGAGGCCTGGTTCGGCGCGTCGTACGCCTTCTCGTTCTGGAAGAAGATCGTTTTGCCGTTCTCGCCGTTCCACTCCACGTCGTACTTGTTGAAGTGTTCGACGAAGAGACCGGTCGCCAGGACATCGTCACCATTGACCCGGACGCCGTAGTCCGCGCGGTTGGTCTCCCAGCCGACGCCGGCGCCGTGGTCGGCACGCCAGACCCAGGTGTGGTCGATGATGGTGTCATCACTGTTGATCACCATGCTGGTGGTCGCCTTGCCGGGGCCCGCTCCACCGATCCGGATGAAGACGTCCTGGACCGTGGTCGGGTTCGCGGAGTGGTCCGTGGCCGCGCCCTGCGGTCCGACCTCCAGTAGCGTCGAGGAGTTCACCGGACCGGCGTCGATCAGGAAGCCGGCCAGCTTCACTCCGTCCACATCGGCGACCTTCATCGCGGTCACACCGTTGTCCGGAATGATCGTGGCGAGGCCCAGACCGAGGACGACCGTGTTCGCGCGGTTCACGTTGATGGTCTGGTCGACATGGTAAACACCGGGCGTGAACAGGAGGTTGAGCCCCTGGGCCAGCGCCTGGTTGATCGTCGCCGCGGTCGCGCCGGGCTTGACGACATAGAACTGGTCGAGCGGCAGGGACTGGCCCTGCGGAGCGCCATTGCCCCAGGTGGTGCCGCGCGCGTTGGTGCGTTTGGCGGGGACGAACACCTTGTACGCGTTGCCGTCCAGGTACAGGAACGGCTTCTCGCGGGAGACGGGTGTGTTGGCCAGCGTGGTGTACGGCGGGTTCGGGAAGCTCTGCGCGGGCGCGCCCTCGACACCGGAGAACACCATGTTCCAGACGCCGTTGGTCCAGCCGCCGACGGAGCTGTCACGGGTGTACCACTGCTGCTGGGAGTACGGGCCGACGGTGCCGTCGATCTTGCTGTCGGCGATATAGCCGCCACTGGCCCAGCCGTAGCCGTTGGGCGCGAGGTTGAGCCCGCCCTTGACATGCATACGGCGGAACGGCGCGGCCTGCGCGACCGCCCAGCGGTTGGTGCCGCTCACCGGGTTGAGCGCGAGGTTCTCGGCGGAGCGCCAGAAGTTCTGCGTGGCGTTTCCGTTGAACCAGCCGGCGTCCACGGTCACATCACCGTTGAAGGTGGTGTCGTCGGGCGAGAGACCGAGGCCCGAGATCGAGGTGTAGAAGCCGAGCTGGGCGTTGATGTTGTTGTACGTGCCCGGCTTGAACAGGAACTGGTAGCGGCCGGTGCCGAACTGGTCCGACTCCTGCTGGTCGAAGACCTGGTCCAGCCTGCCTTGGATGTTGGGCGTCGACGGGTCGAAGACGATGACGTTGGGGCCGAGGTCACCGCCGCCCGGGATCGGGTCGCCGGTGCCGCCCGAGGTGCCGCCGTAGATCTGGAACTCCCAGAGCGAGTAGCCCCATTGGGTGGCCCGCTGGGTGCCCGTCAGCCGTACGAAGCGGGCGGTGCCCGACACATTGAGCGTCTCCGTGCCACCGGGTCCGGTGGTGGTGGAATACGCCTGCGTCCAGCCGTCGGTGCCGTTGGGCGAGAACTCGATCTTGTACGCCTTGGCGTACGCGGTCTCCCAGTTCAGCACGATCTGGCTGACCGCGACGCTGGAGCCAAGGTCGATCTGGATCCACTGCGGGTCGGACGCGGCACTCGACCAACGAGTCCCGGTGTTCCCGTCGTTGGCGCCTGTGGCGGGCGTGCCGCCGTTCTCCACGCTGGACGCCGTCACCGCCTTGCCCTGGGAGAGCAGGGTGGGCGCGGCCTGGGCGGAGGTGCTGGGAATGAGAAGCAGCAGCGAGGCGATCAGCGTGGCCGCGACCGAGGCGGCCAGTCCTCGCCGACGGCCCGGAGCGGATCTCCGGAACACCGGTGAAGTGAGCGGAGGAGCGTGCATGGGCAGGTCTCCTGAGTCATCGGACAACGGGCGGGCGGAGCGTGAGGGCAACCGGAGAGCGCTCTCTCGGTAGAGGAGATGCTTCTCTCGTGTTTCGAACACGTCAAGAGTTGTGCACGAAGCCGCCAAGGTCGGTTCTCGTGCCGACAACAAATAACGGACGGGACGCGGCGATTGTCGGACTTTGCGTGGTGTCCGAGGTGTGATGAGGAGGTGTCGTTTCAGAATCTGACGGCGGGTGTGGGCGCCTGAAACATCGTCACGACATGTCGTCGGACACGGCCTGGGAGATCACAGCGGCATCATCCGTGTTCGCCACGCGCTCCAGCCACTCGGACAGCAGCGCGCTCTCGGCGGCGGTCAGGGCCGACGGCGGTGACTGGCGCAGCAGTGCTCCCAGCCGGGCCGCCGCCACCGGAGTCTCGGCGCCGGATCCCTCGGGAGCGGCGGACGCGCCGTCCGGAGCCTGGTCGTACATCGCCTCGGAGGTGAATACGGCGGCGTGCACCGCGTCGCGGACTCGCCGGGACATATCGGGATCGGTGAAGGTGGCGGGCCGGGAGACCAGCATCAGCGCCACGCCGACATTGGCCGACATGACCATCTGGGCGGCGAGTTCGGGCGAGATCCGCAGCAGTCCGCGGGCCGCCGCGCGTTCCAGATCGCGGGCGAGGATCCGATGCGACTCCAGCGCCGACGCGGGCGGCTTCCGCATCGAGGGAGAGTTCATCAGCCGGTACAGATTCGGGTTCGCCAGTGCGAACGCGACATGGGTGTCCCAGCCGTCGCGCAGATCCCGGATCGGGCCGGTGCCCGGTTCGCGGAGCCGCTTGGTCGCCAGATAGGCGTCGAAGCCGTAGTCGACGACGGCGGAGAGGAGTCCCTCCTTGTCGCCGAACTGCCGGTAGAGCACCGGTGCGCCGACCTGGGCGGCCGCACAGACCTCCCGCGTGGAGATGTCACCGTTCGGCGACTTCGCCAGCAGCTCGGCGGCCACCTCCAGAATGCGCGTTCGCGTGCTCATGAGAGAGATGTTATCAACAAGGCGTAGCGTTGCTTATGTGCATATGTATTCATCGTTACGCCCCCGCCACCGCGGAGCTGTCGGCGGTGGACGCGGTGTTCTTGCATGCCTCCGAAGAGTGATTGCGTCCATTGCGGTGATTTGTCGGGAAAGTTAGGCTTCAAGCTTGGACGGACGAGTCCTGGCGACCGGGTGACCGACGGGGTTCCGGGCCCATCTCCGGAGCGGGGCGCATGGCAGGACGCAATCGGGACCGCAGTGGGGACCGGCGCCGGTCGGTGACCGGTGCCGATGAGAAGCTCGCGCTCAATCGCGTGGGCAGCTTCGACTGGGATCTGGAGAGCGGCCTCCTGGATCTGGACGCGGTGGCCCTCGACGTATTCGATCTGCGGCCCGGCGAGTACGACGGTACGAGGGATTCCGTGCTGCCGCGCATCCCGCACGAGGAGCGCGTACGTCTCGAAGCCGTCGTGGACGCGGCGGTCCGGCACGGCCGGTCGTCGTACGGCTCGTACTTCCAACTGCTGCGCCGTACCGGTATGCGGCAGTGGACGCATACGCGCGGGCGGATCCTGCGCGACGAGCTGGGGCACGCGCACCGCGTCGTCGGGATCGTCCGCGACGCGACGGCGGATCTGACGGAATCGTGTCTGGCCGGTCCGGGCGACATGGGCCGTGACGGGCTGAACAGTCTGGTGCAGAGGACCACGGAAGCCCTGTCCAGAGCGGTCACCGTGGACGATGTCGCCGCCGTACTGACCGGTGTCGGCGGACTGGAGCGCTTCGGCGCCGACGGACTCGCGCTCGGTCTGGTCGAGGGCGGCACTCTGAGACTGATCGCGCTGTCCGGCGAGTCCATGGACGTACTGGACGATCTGCGGCTGCACCGTCTCGACGGAACGCTGCCGCTCGCCGAGGCCGTCCTGAACCAGCGGCCACGCTTCGTCACCTCGCTCAGCGATCTCGTCGTCGACCGCTTCCCGAAGCTGCGCCCGTATGTCCGCGGACTCGGATTCAACGCGGCGGCCTTCCTGCCGCTGATCGCCCAGGCGCGCTCCATCGGGTGTCTCGCGCTCTTCTACCGGCGGCGTACGCACTTCTCGGCCGAGACACGCTCGCTGTGTCTGGGCCTGGCCGGGATCGTGGCGCAGTCCCTCCAGCGCGCCATCCTCTTCGACCAGGAGCGCGAGTTCGCGACGGGCCTCCAGGCCTCCATGCTGCCCCGAGACATCCCCGAGTTCCCCGGCGCCGAGATCGCGGTGCGCTACCACGCGGCATGGAGCGGCAGAGAGGTCGGCGGCGACTGGTACGACGTGATCGCGCTGCCCAGGAACCGCGTCGGCGTGGTCGTCGGCGACGTTCAGGGCCATGACACCCATGCCGCCGCCATCATGGGACAGCTACGGATCGCCCTGCGCGCCTTCGCGGGCGAGGGCCACACACCGGCGACCGTCCTCGCGCGTGCCTCGCGCTTTCTCGCGGAGCTCGACACCGAACGCTTCGCGACCTGCACCTATGCCCAGGTGGACCTGGGCAGCGGTGTCGTACGAGCCGTACGGGCCGGCCATCTCGGCCCGCTCATCCGCCATACCGACGGCAGAACCGGCTGGCCCAATCTGCGCGGCGGGCTCCCGCTGGGCTTCGCCACGACCTTCGGCCATGAGGACTTTCCCGAGACCCGGCTCGATCTGGTGCCCGGCGAGACGCTGGTGCTCTGCACCGACGGACTGGTCGAGGAGCCCGGCCGCGATATCTCGGCCGGTATGGACACGCTCGCCGACATCGTCAGAACCGGGCCGGGCGCGGCGAGCGCGCTGGCCGACCATCTCTCGGACCGTCTCTGGGAGCGCTGGGGGACCGGTGACGATGTGGCGCTGCTGGTGCTGCGCCGCCGTCCCGACCGCGGCACGGACCACGCGCCGCGTATCCATCAGTACGTCCATCAGGCGGACCCGGAAGGGCTGGTCGAGACGCGTGCCGTGCTGCGTCAGGCCCTGGCAGACTGGGACCTGACGGCGCTGATCGACGATGTCGAGCTGGCGGCGGGTGAACTGCTGGTCAATGTGCTGCTGCACACCGAGAGCGGCGCGGTGCTGACCTTGGAGGTCCTGCCGGAGCCGGTCCGCCGCGTACGTCTCTGGGTCAAGGACCGCTCCAGCGTCTGGCCCCGCCGCCGTACGCCCGGCGAGGCGGCGACCTCCGGCAGAGGGCTGCTGATGGTGGACGCCGTGGCCGCGCGCTGGGGAGTCGAGCCACGGGGCGACGGCAAGGCGGTCTGGTGCGAGTTCGAGCCGGATACCGTCCGGTGCTGAGCTCGGGAGCGCTGCTCTTCGCGGGGAGCGCTGCTCTTACAAAGCAGATGTCGGGGGAACGGCCGACCGCCCCCTGCGCGTAGGCGCAGAGGGCGGATCATCGGCGGGGGAACGGAGCTCAGATGTCCAGGAAGCCGAACCATCCGCCGGCCTTGTGCGACGAGTGGGCGCCCTCGGTGATTCCCGCGGGCCCGCCCAGGTTGTGGTAGTAGCCCGCGGCACCTTCCTTGTGGAAGCCACCGGCCGCCACGGTCGCGTCGTCGTGACCCTCACAGGCGAGGGCCGAACCGGCGCCACCGAGCAGAGCGGCGGCGGCAAGGGCGGTGGCGGCGAGCGCGGTACGGATACGCATGAGGAACTCCTACGTCAGGTGGTGGTGCGAACACCGCATGCGTGCCCCGGTGAACCCGTCCTCCGACCGGATCGCGGTCCATCCCATCCGAACAGCCTAATAAATCAGGACAAGTGGAAATATGTGCACTATCGAGCGTCGGTGCCATCGGCAGCGTCGGCGCCACTGGTGCCATCGACGCTCTCAATGGCGTCCGCGACGGTGTCGAGGAAGCGGGCGTGCGCGAGATGGCTGTACGGCGCCTCCGGATTCCACGGCGCGATCCGAGCCCGCTCCTCGACAGCGCGCCAGTGCGCACTGTCACGGAGCCGCGCACGTGGCTCCGCGTTGGCTCGCACGTCGGTGAGCACGATGTCCGGCTCCAGGTCGGCGGCCTCGGACCAGCCGACCGTACGCCAGTTGGCACCGCCGCCCTCCTCGGGCTCGATCAGGGTTACGCCCAGCTCGCCGAGGGCCCGTAGATCCGGCCAGGTCAGAGGCCTGGCCAGATACGCCGTCGCCGGATCGGCGGCCGACAGCGCCAGCACCCTGGGCGCACCGGGCCGCGCCGCCGCGGTACGCAGCCGGGACTCCGCGCGGTCCAGTTCGGCCACCGCGGGCGGGCGAGACCCGTCCAGCGAGCGGGCCAGCTCCGTGAACCGGTCCCTGATGCCCTCGAACGTACGGTCCTTGCCCACATCGAGGACGACCACGGGCAGCCGCTCCTCCAGACGCTTGGCCGCCTCCGGATCGATGCCGTAGACCTGTCCGCCGCCGTAGCTGACGGCGACCACCAGATCCGGCTCCGCCGCGAGCAGGGCGTCCAGATCGAGGGCACTGCCCGCGCCGAAGTCGCGCAGCTCGTCGAGAGGCAGCTCGCCCGCCTTCGCCGGATCGGGGGCCGCGCCGTCGTGGTGGGAGCCGAAGGCGCCCAAGGGACGCAACCCGTGGTCCCACAGGGTCGCGCCCGCCTGTATATAGGCCACCACCCGTGCCGGGCGGCTCGGTACGACGGTCAGATGGCCGCGGTCGTCAGTGAACTCCCAGCGGTTGCCCGGGTTCATGTCTCGCCTCGTTCCGCTTGTGATTCCGCTCGTTCTGGCGCGGTTTCCGTGTGCGGCGCCGGTACGCGCTGTTTGCGCGGGCGCCACCCACTGTCTGCCCACCTCGGACCGCGTGAACTCCCGCTCCACGGGCGCGTGAACTCCCGCTCGGCGGCCGTCCAGCCCGGTCCCACGGCCGGATGATGGAGAATCCCTGATCGTGGCGGGTGGCTCATCCGTCGCGCGTACCCAGGGGCCCGGGTCCTGTCCGACGGACAGGACCCGGCGCCCGAAGACCTCTCGGCACGCCCGTATGGAGCGTATTCATGGAGCCCACCGCTCATGTCAGCAAAACCGCCCTGCCCGGGGTCGGTACCCGTTACGACCTGAACACGGATGCCGGAAAGCATCTGTCGGTCGTCGTGCACCAGGACGGGCGGCGCATTCTCGCCTTCCACGATCCCGAGGACGACGACAACTGCAAGGACGCCGCGTCCCTCGCTCCGCACGAGGCGACCGCGCTCTCCAAGCTCCTGACGCCCGATCCCGTCGCCCATCTCCACCAGCACCTGGAGATCGACCTGGTCACCGAGCACATTCCGGTCACCACGAGGTCGCCGTACGCGGGCCGCACGCTCGGCTCCGCCCAGGTGCGTACCCGGACCGGCGCCTCCATCGTGGCCGTTCTGCGCCGTACCGCAGCCTTTCCCTCGCCCACACCGGACTTCCGCTTCGCCTCGGGGGACACCCTCGTCGTCGTCGGTACCCGGGAAGGCGTCGACGCCGTCGCCGAACTGATCACCGGAGGATAAGCGCCCGTGCACGACACCACCGCACTGCTCATCGAACTCGGCTCCGTCATCCTGGTGCTGGGCATACTCGGCCGGCTCGCGGGCCGGGTGGGCTTCTCCGCGATCCCGCTCTATCTGCTCGCCGGACTCGCCTTCGGACATGGCGGACTGCTTCCGCTGAACGCCAGTGAGGAGTTCATCGCCACCGGCGCGGAGATCGGCGTCATTCTGCTGCTGCTTCTGCTGGGCCTCGAATACAGCGCCTCCGAACTCGTCAGCAATCTGAAGATCCAATATCCCTCGGGGATCGTCGACTTCGTCCTGAACGCCGTGCCGGGCGCCGTCGCCGCGCTGATCCTGGGCTGGGGTCCGGTCGCCGCGGTCGCCCTGGCCGGTGTGACATGGATCTCCTCCTCCGGAGTCATCGCCAAGGTCCTCGGCGATCTCGGCCGGCTCGGCAACCGCGAAACTCCCGTGATCCTCGGCGTCCTGGTGATAGAAGACCTCGCCATGGCGGTCTATCTGCCGCTGCTCACGGCCCTGCTCGCCGGACTCAGCCTCGCCAGTGGCAGCCTCACGCTGGCGATCTCGCTCGGTACGGTCGGCGCGGTTCTCTATCTGGCCCTGCGCCACGGCCGGCTGATCAGCCGTGCCGTCTCCAGCGACAACCCCGAGATGCTGCTGCTGGTCGTCCTCGGGCTGACGGTCCTGGTCGCCGGAGTGGCCCAGGAACTCCAGGTCTCCGCCGCCGTCGGCGCGTTCCTGGTCGGTATCGCGCTGTCCGGCGAGGTCGCCGAGGGCGCGCACAATCTGCTGGCTCCGCTGCGCGACCTGTTCGCCGCGGTCTTCTTCGTCTTCTTCGGGCTGAACACCGATCCGGCCGCCATCCCGCCGGTGCTGGTCCCGGCCCTGATCCTGGCGACGGTCACCACCGTGACGAAGATCGGCACCGGCTGGTACGCGGCGAAGCGCGCCGGAGTCCGAACGGCGGGCCGCTGGCGGACCGGCGGCACACTCGTGGCACGGGGCGAGTTCTCCATCGTCATCGCCGGACTCGCGGTCGGGGTCGAGCCCCGGATCGGGCCGCTGGCCACCGCGTATGTCCTGATCCTGGTGATCCTCGGCCCGCTGGCCGCGCGCTGGACGGAGCCGCTGGCACGGCGTATCACCCACAAGGTGACGCCCG
>NZ_FMDK01000637.1 GCF_900091995.1 Streptomyces sp. MnatMP-M17 | reverse complement strand
CAGCCCGCGGAGACGTGGAGGTAGGAGGTGTGGCCGGCGGAGTGGTGGGTGGAGAGGCCCTTGACGCGGTCCGTGTCCAAGTCGCAGTTGGTGACCAGCGCTCCGTAGAAAGGGATGCAGAGCTGGCCGCCATGGGTGTGGCCCGCCAGGATCAAGGGGTAGCCGTCGGCGGTGAAGGCGTCCAGGGAGCGGAGATACGGCGCGTGCACCACGCCGATCGAGAGGTCCGCGTCCTGCTCGGGGCCGCCCGCGACCCGCTCGTATCTGTCCCGCTTGATGTGCGGGTCGTCCACGCCCGTGAAGGCGATCTCCTGGCCGTCGATCTTGAGCCGGCCGCGGGAGTTGTTCAGGCCCACCCAGCCCGCCGCGTCGAAGGCGTCGCGCATCGGCTCCCACGGGTTGTGCACCGCGGAGACGGCCGGAGCGTTGCCGTTCAGGCCGTGGCGTCCCTGGGCCTTCTCGAAGAAGTAACGCGCCGGGTTACGGAGCTTCGGCCCGTAGTAGTCGTTCGAGCCGAAGACATAGACGCCCGGGAACTCCATCAGCGGGCCCAGCGCGTCCAGTACCTCCGGTACGCCCTCCGGGTCCGAGAGGTTGTCGCCCGTGTTCACGATGAAGTCGGGCCGCAGTCCCGCCAGCGACTGGAGCCACCGCTGCTTCTTGCGCTGGCCGCTCACCATATGGATGTCGGAGACCTGGAGCACCCGGAGATCACGCATGCCCCGCGGCAGCACCGGGACGGAGATCCGTCGCAGTCGGAACGAACGGGCTTCGAAGCCGGCGGCGTAGGCGAGGCCGGCCGCTCCGACCGCCGCGATTCCCAGGGGTACTCCGTAGCGTGCGCGCATGCGCCCATCGTCGCAGACACCGTACCGACGCGTAATCCGTGGGCGGCCACGACGGTGCACCTGCCACACTTGGCCTCATGACCAGCCTTAAGTCCAAGCTGAAGGAAGACCTCACCGAGGCCATCAGGGCACGCGACGAGCTGCGCTCCGCCACGCTCCGGCTGACGCTCTCCGCGATCACCAAGGAGGAGGTCTCGGGCACCACGGCGCGCGAGCTCTCCGACGACGAGGTGCAGAAGGTGATCGCCAAGGAGGCGAAGAAACGCCGTGAGGCGGCGGAGGCCTTCACCCAGGGAGGGCGCCCGGAGCAGGCCGAGCGGGAGCGGGCGGAGGGCGTACTCCTTGATGCGTACCTGCCGAAGCAGCTCACCGACGAGGAGCTGGGCGCCATCGTCGCCCAGGCCGTCGAGGAGGCGAAGGCGGCCGGAGCCGAGGGCCCGCGCGCGATGGGTGCCGTGATGAAGATCGTGAACCCCAAGGTCGCGGGCCGCGCCGAGGGCGGTCGCGTCGCCGCCCTCGTCAAGCAGTCCCTCGTCTGAGGCGTCTGAGGTGTCTGAGGCACCTGAGGCGTCTGAGGCACCTGGGGCGTCCGAAGCGTTGGACATCTCAGGTCCCGGGGACTGAGCGCTGACGTCGCTCCTCTTCTCGCGCCGCCTCGCCTCGCCCCTTCAGGCCCCGCCCCCAGGCAACACATACAGAAGCGCCCGGTCAGTGATTTCTCGCCGACCGGGCGCCTCTGTCACCTCATATGTTCAGCCCAGCGCCTACGGGAAGTTCCCGCCGCCGTCCTGGCCGCCGTTCCCGTTTCCGCCGCCGTTCTGGCCGCCGCCCAGCAGGCCCGACGTCGAGCTGCCCGGTCCGCCAGGTCCGCCCGGAAGCGGACCCTGGGTGCCGCCCGGCCTGCCGTTCTGGCCGCCGTTGTCCTGTCCGGCGTTCTCCTGGCCCGCGTCGGTGCCCGGCTTGTTCGGGTCCTCCTCCGGGGCCTTCGGCGCGTCCGGGATGCTGATCTCGTTGAAGCCCGGAGCCGGCCTGCCGTCCAGCGCGCCGGACATCGCGTCCTTCCAGATCGGTCCCGGAACCTCACCACCGAAGACCTTGTCCTGGTACTCGCCGCCGATGGTGATGTCGACCATCTTCCTGGAGTGCCGCGGGTCACCGACCCAGACCGCGCCCGACATATTGGGCGTGTAGCCCACGAACCAGGCCGCGTAGCGGAAGTCCGTCGTACCGGTCTTGCCCGCGCTCGGCCGGCTGCCGAGGCCCGCCTGCTGTCCCGTACCGTCCTCCACCACGCCCTTCAGCAGCGTGTTGATGGTGTCGGCGGTGGTCTCGGACATCGCCCGGTCGCACTTCGACTTCGGCACCGGCATCGGCTTCTTGTTCGGGCCGAGGATCGACTCGATCGCGACCGGAGTGCAGTACGTACCGCGGCTGGCGAAGGTGGCGTACGCCGACGCCATGGTCAGCGGCGACACCTCCTGCGTGCCCAGGGTGATCGAAGGAACCTGCTGGATCTTCTTCCCGTCGGCCCGCTTCACACCCATCTTCGTGGCCAGCTCGGTCACCGGGCAGACACCGATCTCACTGATGAGCTGTACGTAGTACGTGTTGACCGACTTGGCGGTCGCTTCCTTCATCGAGTACGGCCCGACCTCGGCCTCGTTCTCGTTCTCGACCGGGATGTTCTCGTCCGTCCACGGTCCGTCGCAGGTCTGCACCGGAGTCGGGTACGTCATCTCGTACGGGGAAGGGAAGCTCTGCGTCGCCGGAATGCCTCGCTCCAGTGCTGCCGCCGCGACGATCGGCTTGAAGGTCGAGCCCGGCTGATAGCCCGCGCCACCGCCCATCTTCTGGTCGACGGACAGATTGATCTGGGTCTCGTTCTTCCCGAAGCCGTACGGCCTCGACTGACCCATCGCCAGGATCTTGCCCGTCCCCGGCTCGACGATGGTCAGCGCCGTCGCGACCGGGTCGCTCTGGAAGACATGGTCCTTGATCGACTCCTGGGCCGAGTTCTGCGCCTGCGGATCCAGTGTCGTACGGACCGTCAGCCCGCCCTGGTTCCAGACCTTGGCGCGCTCCTCGCGGTCCTTGCCGAAGACGGGATCGTTGAGGAAGACCGAGCGTACGTAGTCACAGAAGAAGCCGGCCCCGCTGACCGCCGTGATGCAGCCGTTCTTGGGCCGGCTCACATTGAGCTTGATCGGCGTGGCCTTGGCGCGGTCGGCCTCCGCCTGCGAGATGTCACGGACGTCGGCCATCCGCTGGAGCACGGTGTTGCGCCGCTTGGTGGCCTCCTCCTCGTCGTTGACGGGGTCGTAGCGGCTCGGCGACTGGACGATGCCCGCGAGCATCGCCGCCTCCTCCACCTTCAGATCCTTGGCGGGCTTGGAGAAGTAGCGCTGGGCGGCGGCCTCGATGCCGTACGCCTGCTGCCCGAAGAAGGTGATGTTCAGATAGTTCTCCAGGATCTTCTTCTTGCCCAGCTCCTCCTCGACCTGGATCGCGTACTTCAGCTCCTGGATCTTGCGGCCCAGGGTCTGCTGGGTGGCCGCGGCGACCTTCTCCGGATCGTCGCCGGCCTCCTCCACGAATACGTTCTTCACATACTGCTGGGTCAGCGTCGAGGCGCCCTGGGCGACGCCGCCCGACTGCGCGTTGCGGTTGAGCGCCCGCAGCACGCCCTTGAGGTCGACGGCCCCGTGCTCGTAGAACCGCGAGTCCTCGATCGCGACGATCGCCTTCTGCATGTACGGGGAGATGTCCTTGAGCGGTACGACCGTGCGGTCGCGGGAGTAGACCGTGGCGATACGGCCGCCCTTCGAGTCCAGGATCGTGGTGCGCTGGCTCAGCGGCGGCGTCTTGAGATTGGCGGGGATCTCGTCGAATCCCTCGACCGTTCCCTTGGCCGCGAGCCCCAGCGCACCGAAGGCCGGCAGGGCGATTCCTGCCAGCACCGCTCCCGCGAGCACGCTGACACCGAGGAACTTGGCGGCCTGCTGGGTCCCGGTCAGACCCCCGCCCGAGCGCTTCTTTGGCATGAGGGCAGCCTACGTTCTCATTCGCCGGACACGCGTCAAGGCTCTGGCCTAAGCTGTGCCCAACTGTCACAGCCACGCGGTTGCGCATCAAGCCCCGGACATGAACTTCCTGTGAACCCCGAAGCATGGGAAGCGCTGTCCGGTACGCCCCCACCTGCTAGCTGATGCCCGTTGTGACCCAAGCGAGATGCCTGACTATGTCGGATCAGTCGACTATGCCCTCGGGTCACTCCCCTGGGTGATCTGCCGCGTACGCATAGTCCGTTCGGACCATTCAAGATTGGGCCCGAAGGGGGTGTTGCGCTGTGCCCGCCTTCCGTAACGTCCTCAACTGGCAACGGTGAATATGCCGCTGCCGCCGTGGGGGAGCCTCAATTCGGGAGAGGACGGCGCCAGCATGGGCTGGGTAACCGACTGGAGTGCGCAGGCAGCTTGCCGCACTACCGATCCAGATGAACTGTTTGTGCAGGGTGCGGCGCAGAACAGGGCCAAGGCGGTGTGCACCGGATGTCCGGTGCGTACGGAATGCCTGGCCGACGCGCTGGACAACCGCGTCGAATTCGGCGTGTGGGGCGGGATGACCGAGCGGGAGCGCCGCGCACTGCTGCGCAGGCGTCCGACCGTCACTTCTTGGCGACGGCTGCTTGAGACCGCGCGCACGGAGTACGAGCGCAGCGCGGGCCTGCTGCCCGTGGGCTTGGAGGATGACGAAACGTACGAGACGTACGCGGCGGTCGGGTAGCCACACGGCGCATGTCGGTCGGCCAGTCACGCGGTCGGCCAGTCACGTCGGTCGATACGCCGGCAGGCGGGCAGGCAGGTGCGTGTGGTCCGGTCCGATCCGTGGCCGGTGGTTCTGTCACGTGCTCGTCTGTGCCATGTGCTCGTCCGTCAGGTGTCAGGTGCTCGGTCTGTCATGTCTCCATCCCTGCAAGGTCCCTGGGGGCTGCTGGGAAGTCGTCAAGCCAGAAGTCATTGAGTAAGTAAGCAGGTCAGGACGGTCCCAAGGGACTTCCTGCGAGGCTGCCGCGGCTCGATCAGCCGTGCCGCCCACCACGACGTCTCCGCCGCTCAGGTCGTAGCACGACCATCCGCGAGACGATCACCGATGGCCCTGAGCCCTGCGAGGTCGTGAACATCGCCCGGCAGGGCGGCCACTTCGGCCACCGCCACCTCAGGATGGAGCGCGGTGAAACGGTCACGCGTCCGCTCTTCACGCGCGAGCACCTGCATACGCTCGGCGTGCAGGCGCAGCAGACCCGCGGTCAGTTGTTCCACACTTGTGACAGACGTATGTGCGGAAGTACGTACGTCAGCGTCTTGCGCGGACGCGGAATCCGCAGCGCGCTCTGACGGCGCGGATGGGTCGGACGGATCAGACGGGTCGGATGGTGCTGGTGCGGGCGGCGGCTCGGACAGGGGGGGTGCGGGCGCGGTGGGGTCGGGCGAGTGATGTACGGCGGCTTCTGCGGCTTCGTGCGCCTCGGCGGCTTCGGGAGAAAAGCCGTCCGGGGCAGCACTGCCACGAACATGAGCTTTCCCAGCCATCTGATCCACAATGCGGCTCTCTTCAAGATTTTCTGCCGCGGCCCGCGCCCGCTCGGCCGACAACCGGGCGGCGCCGCTGCCATGGACACGGTTGAGGACCAGTCCGGCCAGCGGCATCTCCTCGGCGGCCAGCCGCTCCACGAAGTACGCGGCCTCCCGCAGCGCGTCCCGTTCCGGCGCCGCGACCACCAGAAACGCCGTGCCCGGCGCCTGGAGCAGCCGGTACGTGGCATCGGCGCGCGTACGGAACCCGCCGAACATCGTGTCCATCGCCGTCACGAACGTCTGTACATCGCGCAGGAACTGACCTCCGAGCAGCTTTCCGAGCGTGCCCGTCATCATCGACATACCGACATTCAGAAACTTCATCCCGGCCCGGCCGCCCATCTTCGCCGGAGCCATCAGCAGTCTGATGAACTTCCCGTCCAGGAAGGAGCCGAGGCGCTTCGGCGCGTCCAGGAAGTCCAGCGCCGAGCGCGAGGGCGGAGTGTCGACGACGATCAGATCCCACTCGTCGCGGGCCCGTAGCTGGCCGAGCTTCTCCATCGCCATGTACTCCTGCGTGCCCGCGAAACCGGCCGACAGGGACTGGTAGAAGGGATTCTCCAGAATCGCGCGGGCCCGTTCCGTGTCCGCGTGCGCCTCGACGATCTCGTCGAAGGTCCGCTTCATGTCGAGCATCATGGCGTGCAGTTCGCCCGGTCCCTCGATGCCCTTGACCTGCCGCGGAGTGTTGCCGAGCGCGTCGATGCCCATGGACTGGGCGAGTCGGCGGGCCGGATCGATGGTGAGGACGACCACCTTCCGGCCGCGCTCCGCCGCCCGTACGCCCAGAGCCGCCGCGGTCGTCGTCTTGCCGACGCCTCCTGAGCCGCAGCACACGATGATGCGGGTGGCCGGATCGTCGAGCAGCGGATCGATTTCGAGCGGCGCGGCTGCCGGATCCAGCGTCATGAGAAGGCCTTCCCGAGTTGCCGTAGCTCCCTCGCCAGCCGGTAGAGACCGGCGAGGTCTATTCCTTCCCCGATCAGCGGGAGTTCGTATGTCGGCAGCCCGAGCTTGCTCAGGACCGCCCTCTGCTCCCGCTCCAGCTCCACTCGCTGGGCGTGTTCCGCGGCCTGTTCGAGCAGCGGACCGACAAGCTTCGTCGGCGCGCTCACTCCGGCCGCCGCGAGCGCCTTGGCGACCTCCTTACGACGGTCGCCCGCCGCGGCGCGCACAGCGGCCTCATCGAGAACATGTGGCCGCACCATATTCACAATGACCTTGCCGACCGGCAGCTCGGCGGCCTGTAGCTCGGCGACACCGTCCGCGGTCTCCTGGACGGGCATCTCCTCCAGCAGCGTCACCAGATGCACCGCCGTGTCGGGCGACTTCAGGACGCGCATCACGGCCTGCGCCTGATTGTGTATCGGGCCGATCTTCGCCAGTCCCGCCACTTCGTCGTTCACATTCAGAAAGCGGGTGATACGACCGGTGGGCGGCGCGTCCATCACCACGTAGTCATAAGTGAAACGTCCCTGCTTGTCCCGGCGCCGTACCGCCTCACACGCCTTGCCGGTCAGCAGTACGTCCCTGACGCCGGGCGCGATCGTCGTGGCGAAGTCGATCGCGCCGATCTTCTTCAGCGCCCGGCCCGCGCTGCCGAGTTTGTAGAACATCTGGAGATAGTCGAGAAGGGCGCGCTCGGCGTCGATGGCCAGCGCGTACACCTCGCCGCCGCCCGAGGCGACGGCGATCTTCCGCTCCTCGTACGGAAGGGCCTCCGTCTCGAAGAGCTGCGCGATCCCCTGTCTGCCCTCGACCTCGACGAGGAGCGTGCGCTTGCCCTCCGTCGCGAGGGCGAGCGCGAGTGCGGCGGCGACCGTCGTCTTACCGGTGCCGCCCTTGCCGCTGACGACCTGGAGCCTGCTCACACATTCGAGCCTAACCAGTAGGGTCCCGGGCTACGCACGAGGCCGCCGCGCGGTGCGGCTACAGTCGGGCCCATGACCAAGTGGGAGTACGCGACCGTGCCTCTTCTCGTGCACGCGACCAAGCAGATTCTGGACACCTGGGGCGAGGACGGCTGGGAGCTCGTCCAGGTCGTTCCCGGGCCGAACAATCCCGAGCAGCTCGTGGCTTATCTGAAGCGGGAGAAGACCGCATGAGCGGAGCCGTCGAGGCCGCCCTCGCCGAGCTGGGGCTGAAGCTGCCCGAGGTCGTACCGCCGCTGGCCGCCTATCAGCCGGCGGTCAGGACGGGTGCGTACGTCTACACCTCGGGACAGCTTCCGATGGTGGAGGGCAAGCTTCCGGTCACCGGCAAGGTGGGCGCCGAGGTCACCGCGGAAGAGGCCAAGGAGCTCGCCCGTATCTGCGCGCTCAACGCGCTGGCCGCCGTGAAGTCGGTCACCGGCGATCTGGACCGTATCGCCCGTGTGGTCAAGGTCGTGGGCTTTGTCGCCTCGGCCGCGGACTTCACCGGGCAGCCGGCCGTCCTGAACGGTGCGAGCGAGCTGCTCGGACAGGTCCTCGGCGACCGGGGCGTGCACGCGCGCAGCGCCGTCGGCGTGGCGGTGCTGCCGCTGGATTCACCGGTCGAGGTCGAGATCCAGGTCGAGCTGACCGAGGACTGAGGCGTAGGCATAGACGTACGAGGGCAGGGCAGGGCAGGGCCGGGCGCGGCAGGGCGGAACAGTCTGTCGCCTGGCCTGTGTGGCCGGACCACATGCTCCTCACGAGGGCCTCTCGAACATCACCGCTTCAGCGCATAGCATCCGGCCATGCCCAATGGTCAGTGGTACCCGCCCGAATGGCCCGTGCGGATCCGTGCCCTCGCCGCCGGTGAGATCACCGCGGCGACTCCCCGGCGGGCCGCGACGGTGATGCTCCTGCGCGACGGTCCGGGCGGTCCGGCCACTCCGGGCAATCCAGGTGGTCCGGCCGCTCCGGGCGGCTCCGACCGTACGGCTGGTTCCGACCGTACGGCCGGTTCCGGCGGCCCGGGTCCCTTCGGCCCGGGTCCCTTCGTACACATGCTGCGGCGCCGCGCCTCCATGGCCTTCGCCGCCGGCGCGTACGTGTATCCGGGCGGCGGAGTCGATCCACGCGACAACGACCGGCTCATCGGCTGGGCCGGTCCCGGCCGCGACGTATGGGCACGCCGGCTCGGCGTCGACGCCGCCTCCGCACAGGCCATCGTGTGCGCGGCGGTACGGGAGACCTACGAGGAGGCCGGAGTCCTGCTCGCGGGCGAGTCCGCGGAGAGCGTCGTGAGCGACACCACGGGCGACGACTGGGAGGCCGACCGCGCCGCCCTGGTCGACCGCGGGCTGTCCTTCGCGGACTTCCTGGACCGCCGCGGACTGGTGCTGCGCAGCGATCTGCTCGGCGCGTGGACCCGCTGGATCACGCCGGAGTTCGAGCCGCGCCGCTACGACACCTGGTTCTTCGTGGCCGCGCTGCCGACCGGTCAGCGTACGAGGAACGCCTCCACGGAGGCCGACCGTACGGTGTGGATCCGCCCCGCCGAGGCGACGGCGGCGTACGACAAGGGCGAGCTGCTGATGATGCCGCCGACCGTCTCGACGCTGCGTCAGCTCCAGTCGTACCGTACGGCCGCCGAGGCGCTCGCCGGTGCCGAGGGCCGCGATATGACGCCCGTACTGGCCACGGCACGGCTGGAGGACGGGGAGCTGGTGCTGAGCTGGCCGGGACACGACGAGTTCACCAAGCGAGTCGACCCGACCGGAGGTCCTCGATGACCGACGCCGCCGCTCTCCCCGGACAGCCGCGTGGCGGAGCGCTCTCCGGTCCGGCCACCGCGCGCGCCATCAATGTCCTCGCCCCGAACCCGTCCGCGATGACTCTGGACGGCACCAACACCTGGATCGTCTCCGAACCGGGCTCCGAGTCGGCGGTCGTCATCGATCCGGGCCCGCTGGACGAGGCACATCTCCGAGCGGTCGTCGCCGTCGCCGAGAAGGCCGGCAAGCGGATCGCGCTGACCCTGCTCACCCATGGCCATCCGGACCACGCGGACGGCGCGGCGCGCTTCGCCGCGCTGACACGTACCCATGTACGGGCCCTGGACCCGGCGCTGCGGCTGGGCGACGAGGGACTGGGGGCCGGCGACGTCATCACCACCGGCGGTCTTGAGCTACGGGTCGTGCCCACGCCCGGCCACACCGCCGACTCGCTCTCCTTCCATCTGCCCGCCGACCGCGCGGTGCTGACCGGAGACACCGTCCTCGGCCGCGGTACCACGCTGGTCGCCCATCCGGACGGCAGGCTCGGCGACTATCTCGACTCCCTGCGCCGGCTGCGCTCGCTCACGGTCGACGACGGCGTCCATACGGTGCTGCCGGGCCACGGTCCCGTACTGGACGACGCCCAGGGCGCGGTCGAGTTCTATCTCGCCCACCGGGCCAGCCGGCTCGCCCAGATCGAGACGGCCGTCGAGAACGGCTACCGCACGCCCTCCGAGGTGGTCGCCCATGTCTACGCGGCTGTCGACCGGTCCCTCTGGCCGGCGGCCGAACTCTCCGTAAGGGCACAGTTGGAGTATCTGCGCGAGCACGGGCTCATCTAGATCCTGCCCTGCCCTGTCCTGTCCCGACGTGCCGAAGGGTCCTTCCGGGATGGAAGGACCCTCCTTTCGAGCCGGTCAGCGCGAGCGCTTCGCGAGGCGCTCCACGTCCAGCAGGATCACCGCGCGCGCCTCCAGCCGCAGCCAGCCGCGCTGCGCGAAGTCGGCCAGCGCCTTGTTGACGGTCTCACGGGACGCGCCGACGAGCTGTGCCAGCTCCTCCTGCGTCAGGTCGTGCACGACATGGATGCCTTCCTCGGACTGCACACCGAAGCGGCGCGACAGATCGAGGAGCGCACGAGCCACCCGGCCGGGAACATCGGAGAAGACCAGGTCGGACATCTGGTCATTGGTCTTGCGCAGCCTGCGGGCGACGGCGCGCAGCAGGGCCGTGGCCACCTCCGGGCGGGCGTTCAGCCAGGGCTGGAGATCGCCGTGGCCCAGACCGAGGAGCTTGACCTCGGTGAGCGCGGTAGCGGTGGCGGTGCGCGGGCCCGGATCGAAGAGGGACAGCTCGCCGATCAGCTCACCGGGGCCGAGCACGGCCAGCATGTTCTCGCGGCCGTCGGGGGAGGTGCGGTGGAGCTTGACCTTGCCTTCGGTGACCACGTACAGCCGGTCGCCGGGGTCGCCCTCGTGGAAGAGCGCGTCACCGCGCGCGAGCGTCGCTTCACTCATCGAGGCGCGCAGCTCTGCCGCCTGCTCGTCGTCGAGCGCCGCGAAGAGCGGGGCACGCCGCAGAACGTCGTCCACGTGTTCTCTCCTTGTCGACCTGCTCAGGGAACCGTGGTCCCCACCTGCGCGGGGACCGTCGTCCCCATGATGCCGTACGTGCCGCTTCTTCTCGGGTGGCTTGGCATCCCTGGACCGTTCGGCCCTCCACCGGATTCCGCTTGTCCGAAACCATGCGATCGGTCACAAGTTTGACGCACGAACGTCCGGACATGTGCCCGTGAGGCCGATTCGAGTGGCGATCGGCCATGGCCGGGGCGGATGTCGGTGTGGGGCTTTACGCTGGCCGGGTGTCGAATCCGCCGATGACAGCGCAGGCCAAGGGGGCTGAAAGAGTGTCCGCGGAGCCAAATTCCGCTGTGGGCGAACAGCCCTCGGCGAAACCGAAGAAAGCCGCAAAAGCGACAAAAGCCAAGCCGGAGTCGAGACTGGCGATGATCCGCCGGGCCCGGCGGATCAACCGTGAGCTGGCCGAGGTCTATCCGTACGCCCATCCCGAGCTGGACTTCCGGAACCCGTTCGAGCTGCTGGTCGCGACGGTCCTGTCCGCGCAGACCACCGATCTCCGGGTCAACCAGACCACGCCCGCGGTCTTCGCGAAGTATCCGACGCCCGAGGACATGGCCGCGGCCGTGCCGGAGGAGCTGGAGGAGATCATCCGGCCGACCGGCTTCTTCCGGGCGAAGACGAAGTCGCTCATAGGGCTCTCCACGGCCCTGCGCGACCGTTTCGACGGCGAGGTGCCCGGCCGGCTCGACGATCTCGTCTCCCTGCCCGGTGTGGGACGCAAGACGGCGAACGTGGTGCTGGGCAACGCCTTCGGGGTCCCCGGCCTCACCGTCGACACGCACTTCGGCCGGCTCGTCCGGCGCTGGAAGTGGACCGAGCAGGAGGATCCGGAGAAGGTCGAGGCCGAGATCGCGGCGATCTTCCCGAAGAGCGAGTGGACGATGCTCTCGCACCGGGTGATCTTCCACGGCCGCCGTATCTGCCACTCCCGCAAGCCGGCCTGCGGCGCCTGTCCGATCGCGCATCTCTGCCCTTCGTACGGAGAGGGCGAGACGGATCCGGAGAAGGCGCGGAAGCTGCTCAAGTACGAGATGGGCGGATATCCGGGCCAGCGGCTGAACCCGCCGCCCGACTATCCGGGCAAGGCGGCGGCGCCGATGGGCGCCGTATGAACGACGCCTTACGGGATACGTCGCTGCGGGCGCGGGGCGGTCCGGACCGCTCGTACGGGCGGAACGATCCGACGGGCGGCACGCGTTGAGGGACAGGGAGCGACAGGGGTGCGTATGGCACGAACCGACAGGACGTACGGCGATCCGACGGCGACGGAGGTCGCCGTCACCACCGACGGGCTGCCCGACTGGCTCGCGCCCGTCGAGCGCGCCGCGCAGACCGTGGCGCCGGAGCAGCTCAGCCGCTTTCTGCCGCCGGCGAGCGGCGACGGACGGCAGTCCGCCGTGCTGGTCCTCTTCGGCGACGGCCCTCGGGGCCCCGAGCTGCTGCTGATGGAGCGGGCCGGCGGCCTGCGCTCGCATCCGGGCCAGCCCTCGTTCCCGGGCGGCTCTCTCGATCCCGAGGACGGCGATCCCGCGACCACGGGACCGCTCAGGGCGGCACTGCGCGAGGCCGAGGAGGAGACCGGTCTCGACCCTTCGGGCGTCCAGCTCTTCGGCGTGCTGCCGAGGCTCTACATCCCGGTGAGCGGCTTCGTGGTGACGCCGGTCCTCGGCTGGTGGCGCAGCCCCACGCCCGTCGGCGTGGTCGATCCCGCGGAGACGGCCCGCGTCTTCACCGTGCCCGTGGCGGAACTCACGGATCCGGCCAACCGCGCGATCACCCGTCATCCCAGAGGCCATCACAGCCCGGCCTTTCTGGTGGGATCTGCCCTGGTCTGGGGTTTCACGGCCGGAGTGATCGACCGGATTCTGCATTTCGCGGGCTGGGAGCGGCCGTGGGACCGGTCGAAGGAGGTCCCGCTCGACTGGCGCGCATGACAGGCTGACCCTCATGCCGTGCCCTTCCGGGGGCGGTAACCCTTCCGGGGCTCTGTGGCCGTGGCGATGTCCGCCACCGGCCGCCGGGCCCTTGTGCTGCCGGGCCACCGGCCGGGCGGGGCGACCGAGACGTATCTGCGAGGCTAGCGAGGCTATTGACGGTGAACGTGCTGGACATCCTGCTGCTGCTCGCCGCCGTATGGTTCGCGATCGTCGGATACCGCCAAGGGTTCGTCGTCGGCATCCTGTCGGTGATCGGCTTTCTCGGCGGTGGTCTCGTCGCGGTCTATCTGCTCCCCGTGGTCTGGGCCAGGCTCACGGCGGACTCCGAGGTCTCCACGACGGCCGCCGTCGTCGCGGTCGTCATAGTGATCGTCTGTGCCTCCGTCGGCCAGGCCTTCACCACACACCTCGGCAACAAGCTGCGCCGTCACATCACGTGGTCGCCCGCCCGCGCCCTGGATGCCACCGGCGGCGCGCTGGTCAATGTCGTGGCCATGCTGCTGGTCGCCTGGCTGATCGGTTCGGCCCTCGCCGGGACGTCGCTGCCGACGCTCGGAAAGGAGGTCCGCAGCTCCAAGGTGCTGCTCGGCGTCTCCAGGGTGGTGCCCACGCAGGCGTCGGCATGGTTCACGGACTTCTCCTCCGTACTGGCGCAGAACGGCTTCCCGCAGGTCTTCAGCCCGTTCGACAACGAGCCCATCACCGAGGTCCGGCCGCCGGATCCGGCGCTCGCCGGCAGCCCGGTCGCGGCCCGTGCCCAGAACTCGATAGTCAAGGTCGTCGGTACGGCACCGAGCTGCGGCAAGGTCCTCGAAGGTTCCGGTTTCGTCTTCGCCGACCGCCGGGTCATGACCAACGCGCATGTCGTGGGCGGCGTCGAGGAGCCCACGGTCCAGATAGGCGGTCAGGGACGGCTGTACGACGCCAAGGTCGTCCTCTACGACTGGCAGCGCGACATCGCCGTACTGGACGTGCCGAACCTTCCGGCGACGCCGCTTCAGTTCACCGACGCGGACGCGGTGACCGGCGACGGCGCGATCGTCGCGGGCTTCCCGGAGAACGGCGCGTACGACGTGCGCTCGGCGCGGGTTCGCGGTCGTATCAACGCCAACGGGCCGGACATCTACCGCCGCGGCGAGGTGCAGCGCGATGTCTACTCGCTGTTCGCGACCGTACGGCAGGGCAACTCCGGAGGCCCGCTCCTCACGCCCGAGGGCAAGGTGTACGGAGTCATCTTCGCCAGGTCGCTCGACGACCCGCAGACCGGCTACGCCCTGACGGCCGATGAGATCCGCGACGACATCACGCTCGGCAGGACCGCCAACCAGCAGGTCGACACCGATCAGTGCGCGCTGTAGGCGGCACGGCCTCGGCTACGGTCACCGCTCGGCCGCCCTGGGCCCGTTCAGAGCCCAGGGCCCAGGGCCCAGGGCCTCTCGTTTGGATCTTGCCGGGCTCGCGTGCCCGCAGTGACATCAGCCGCTGCCG
>NZ_FMDK01000730.1 GCF_900091995.1 Streptomyces sp. MnatMP-M17 | reverse complement strand
CGCCCCCCGCTTCGCCTTCCGCGAGGCGCGGTGGCGGGACTGCGAGCTCGTCGCCGTACGGGCCTGGCGCCGCCCGGCACGCGAGAACCTGACGCACCCGCCGGCCCCGCCGGCCGACGGAGGCCGGGCGGCACACGCAGACGACCGGGCGAGGGAGTACCGACAGCAGGCGAACGCGTACATGGACCAGGCCCTGGCCGTCATCGACGACGAATACCCGGACGTCGTCCTCCGGCGAAGGCTGATGGAAGGCACGGCGCGCCGGACGCTCCTCGACGCGACGGCAAGTGCCGATCTGCTGGTCCTCGGCGCGAAGCGGCGGCGCCCGGCCCTCGGTCTCCGTCTCAGCCGTGTCCAGCACGCGATGCTGCATCACGCGGCCTGCCCGGTCGCGGTGGTCCCGGCCACGGACTGACCACGGACCGAACGGACGCCACGAGCCGAGCAGGGACCGAGCAGGCAAGCCGCCGCGCCGCGCGCACCCCGCGTGGCCTTCGGGTCAGGACTGGTCGTCCCCGCCTCCATGGGCCGGTCGGCACTCTCCCTGAGTCGGCACAACACCATTGGATGGGCCGTGTCCCATAAAGACCCGGTCGGAGGCTTCACGTAATGGTCATGTCGGACGAGTGGCGGAACCGCCCGCGCACCAGGGTCGTGGGCCGGACCGTGGTGGTGGAACTGCACGGAGAAATCGACATGCTGACCGCCCCGGGCATAAGTGACCATCTCGACTCGCTGACCACCGCCCCGGAGACCGATATGGTGATCGACCTCCAGCATGTGGAATTCATCGATTGCAGCGGGCTTTCCGTCCTGTGCCGGACACGTCGTCGTATACAGGAACGCGACGGCAGACTGACACTGGTCGTCACCAATCCGTACATCATCAGAACACTGCGGTTCGCCGGTCTGATGGGCGCCTTCGACGTGGTCGACAGCGATCCGACCACGCCCACCTGATCAGACCTGATCAGCCCTGTCCGGACGCCGTCCCAAGCGCGTGTACGCACCCATAAAAGGGGCAAAACGGGTGCATGAACCTTAAAGAACCATGGGTGGACCACCCGGTGGACCACCCTACGATCGGCCCCGCCGAGCGGCCACGCGGTGGCCGTGGGCTGCTGGCCATCCCTGTTCTGCTGGTCGTGGCGATCACCGCGGCCTGTCTCTATATGCCCGCGCACACCCATCTGGGCCCGCTGGTGATCATCGCGCCCGCCTTCGCCGCCTCCTTCGCCCGGCCACGGGTGACCGCGCTGATCGGAGCGCTGGCGGTGGCGGCGCTGGCCCTGATCGTCACGGTCCATGGCTGGCAGGCCACGACCAACCCGATGGCGCAGCTCATCTCGGTGGCCCTGCTCTCCGTCCTGGTGGTCCTGTACTCCTCGGTGTGGCAGCGGCGCGGCCATGAGCTGAGCCGGGTGCGTTCGGTGGCCGACGCGGCACAGCGCGTTCTGCTACGGCCGCCGCCTCGCCGGATCGGGCCGCTGCGCGTCGCCTGGCTCTATCTGACGGCCGAGGACGAGACACGGATCGGCGGCGATCTGTTCGCGGTCACCCGCGGGCCGCACACCGGCAGCCTGCTCGGCAGTATCTCCACGAGCCTCGCGCCCTGGGCCGCCCGCGCCGGAGCCACTACCTGTTCGACACCGACTCCGGCACCGACACCGACGCCGGAGAAGCGACGCCTCCCCCGACCACGCCGCCTCCGGCCCGCTGACCGCCCACTGACCGCCCGCTGATCCCGCCTGCCGTCTGATCCAGCCTGCCGTCACCAACCGCCCTGCCACCGCACCGATTCACCCATCCACCGATTCACCCGACTCAGGTGCGCTGATGGCAACTCGACCGACATCGCGCCGATATGCGCCGGACAAAGATCGCCGTTTCCATGCTCAGGCCAAAGGTTTGCAACGCCTCGCAAGGAGCCTACGATCGACGCCAACTCCCCGGCGCGCACGGCGTTCCGCCGACGTCACGCCATAGCCCTCGCCACCGCCGCGCTGATGGTCGCCGGTACCGTCTCTCTGACCATGACCAGAGCCGACGCGACCGCTCACCGTCCCGAGAGACCGCTCTCCGTCGACCTCGAAACCGCGACCGTCGCCGAGCTGAACGGTCTTCTCGACTCCGGCAAGCTCTCCAGTACCAGGCTCACCGAGGCCTATCTGGAGCGCATCCGGGCCCTCAACTCCCAAGGGCCCTCGCTCAATGCCGTACGGTCCGTCAATCCCGACGCCATGAAGGAAGCCGCAGCCGCCGACAAGATACGGCGCGGCAAGGGCCCGCACAGCCCGCTCCTCGGCATACCGGTCCTCGTCAAGGACAACATCGATGTCGCGGGCATGCCGACCACCGCGGGATCCGTGGCACTCGCCGACTCGTATCCCGCCAAGGACGCACCGATCGTCGCGCAGTTCCGCAAGGCGGGCGCGGTCATCCTCGGCAAGGCCAATCTCACCGAGTTCGCCAACTATCTGACCTCCGGAATGCCCGGCGGCTACAGCTCGCTGGGCGGGCAGGTGCTCAACGCCTACGACGGGAGCCAGTCGCCGAGCGGCTCCAGCGCCGGTTCGGGCGTCGCGGCGTCGGCCGGCCTCGGCGCCGTCACCGTGGGCACCGAGACCTCCGGCTCCATCCTCAGCCCCGCGTACTCCAACTCCGTGGTCGGCATCAAGCCGACGGTCGGACTGGCAAGCCGTACGGGCATCGTGCCGATCGCCGCCAGCCAGGACACGGCGGGACCGCTCACGCGTACGGTCGCCGACGCGGCGGCCACGCTCACCGCCCTGGACGGCAAGGACCGGGAGGATCCGGCCACCGCCGCCAATCCGCTCGTCGGGCACGACTTCACCAAGGATCTGTCCACGACCGCGCTGCGAGGAGCCCGTATCGGCGTCGTCGCCAGCCAGATACCGGCGACGGGAACCGACAACCGCGCTCTCTGGGACGCGGCCGTCACCGCGCTCAAGTCCCGGGGCGCGACGCTCGTCGATGTCACCCTGGACACCTCGGGCCACAGCTCGACCGTCCTGTCCTACGAGTTCAAGCGCGATCTGAACGCGTATCTGGCCAGGCTGCCGAGGAAAGCCCCGGTGAAGAGCCTCGCCGACATCATCGCCTACAACAGCGCGCACGCCTCCGAGGCGTTGAAGTTCGGGCAGGTCAACGCGCTCAACTCCCAGGCCAAGGACCTCTCCCCGGACAGCGCGGACACCGCCCTCTACCAGGCGAACCGCGCACAGGACCTCGCCGACAGCAAGGACCGTATCGACGCCGTCATGAAGGACAACGGCCTGACGGCGCTGCTCTTCGCCAACAGCGGCAGCGCGGGCATCGGCGCGAAGGCGGGATATCCCTCCGTCAGCGTCCCGGCCGGCTATCAGGCCGCCAACCGGCGGCCGTTCAGCATCTCGTTCCTCGGCCAGGCGTGGAGCGAGCCCACGCTCGTCGGTTACGCCTACGACTACGAGCAGGCCACCAAGCTGCGCCGGCCACCGTCGGTGATCAATCCGGCGGCGTACCGCTGCACCGCTCTCACCGGCTTCAAGGAAGCCTGCGCGCCCTGAGAAACCTGCGCGCCCTGAGGAACCTGCGCGCCCTGAGGAATCAGGGCGCGCATCAGGGCCGCGGCATCAGGAGCTGAGCGAGCGCACCAGCATCGGCGCTCCGAGCTCCTGGTGTCCGCCGCTCGCCAGCATCCGCACCTCTCCTCGGTCGCTGATCTCCGCGCGTACGATTCCGGTCTCGTCCTCGTAGACCGGGAATCCGCCGGCGCCGGCCTCCGCGGTGCGCCGGACGATCACCACGTCGTCCTCCACGGCGGATGCCTGGAACACCAGCTCGTAACTCTCCGGATAGTCGTCCATCGGGGCCTCCCGACAAGGCTCTGGCAGGGGCCTGTGACCTGCTTCCCACCCATGGTTACCCAGACACGCGGCCCGCGCCTCATGAGAACGCCGGCGGGCGGGCCGGATCTCAGCGGACGCTGAGCCAGTGCGGATCGGGAACGACCGTCAGGATCGCCGAGAGCACGACGACCACGGCCAGCAGAGCCAGCTCGGCGCGGGCGGGAGGGCCGGCGTCCCGGTCGTGGCGCAGCCGGTGGCGGGCGGTCAGGGCCAGCGCGCTCACGACCGCGACCAGGACGAGTTTGGCGATCAGGACACGGCCGTACGCGGTGGTCAGCACGACATCCGCGGGAAGCCTGCGCACGGTGGAGAGAGTGCCGGTGGCGGCCAGGGCCGCGAAGAGCCAGACGGCGAGACGGGCATAGCGGGCCAGCACCGCCCTGGCAGCGGCCGGATCGGCGCGTCGCAGCCAGCTCGTACGCAGCACATACAGCAGCCCGCCGGTCCACAGCGAGGCCGCGGTGACATGGACGACGGTCAGCGCGATGCCGATCATCGGTGTGTACGGCTCCGGGTGCGCCCGGAGCGCCTCCGCGCCGATCACCACGGCCAGCGGAGCCAGGGCCCAGGACGGGCGGTTCATCGCGACGCAGCCCGCGGCCAGCAGAAAGCCGTTGGCCATGGCGAGCAGAAGCCGGCCCTCCACGGTGCCGTACACCGTGGTGACGTCGAGTCCGCTGACGGCGGCCAGCAGCGCGATCTGCGCGGCGGAGGCGACGGCACCGGTCAGCGCGGCCGGGAACGCCCAGCCGCGCGGGGTAGGTCCGGCACGGGCGAGCCGGGCGCCGGCCAGCTCACCGAGCTGGAGCGCGAGGGCGGCGAGAGCGGTG
>NZ_FMDK01001018.1 GCF_900091995.1 Streptomyces sp. MnatMP-M17 | reverse complement strand
CACCCACCCGCCCGCCACCGCCGCCGTCATCTCCGTACGGCAGTCTGGGTAGAGGGAGCAGACTCTCCCCGACGCTCCCGTCCCGGGGGCGTGTCTCGCGGAAGGAATCGCTCACATGATCATCTTCGGTACCAAGGGCTATCTCTACCAACTGGCCATACTGACGCTGGTCTGCGGCCGTTGCGGCAATCCCTCCGCGCATACGCTCAAGAAGCGCGTCACCAAGTTCACGCTGTTCTTCGTGCCGCTCTTCGCGTTCTCCACCAAGTACGCGACCCAGTGCACGTTCTGCGGCGCCGAGCAGCAGGTGACGAAGGAGCAGGCCGACCAATTGCTCGCCCAGAGCACCGGCCAGGCCGCCGGCAGTCCCGCGCACAACCGGACGGAGCAGCAGAACCCTTACCAGCGCTGAGCCTCCGCCGAGCCGACGCGCCGAGCCAGTGTGCTGAGCCCATATGGCGCGAGCACCCAGAGTCATGAATTGCGGACATTGAGTAGCGAACCTAGCGTGAACCACGCGAGTCATATGCCGGAATCACCGGCTCCTCGCCCTCAGGTCCCAGGAGTCACCATGCCCGTGCGTTCGCCCGGCCGTACCGCCGCCGTCCTCACCGTCTCCGCGCTCGCCGCCACGACTCTCGCCACCGTCTCCGTCGCACCCGCGTTCGCCGCGCCCACCGCCGCCGCATCCGCGGCCACCGGACCGGTACCGGTGGCCGCCGATGAGCCGGCGGGCAATCCACCGCCGAAGCCGCAGGCCGACGCCCAGGGCCTCGGCAGATACAGAGGCAAGGTCGTCGCCAGGACCGGTCTTCTCCTCCGGGACAAGCCGACGCGCAGCAGCAGAGTCGTCGGCGAGCTCGAGTACGGCGACATCGTGCGTATCTTCTGCAAGGTGGAGGGCGGCAGCGTGGACGGGAACAACCGCTGGTACCTCCTCGCCGACGGTAGCTGGGCCTGGGGATCGGCCAAATACATCCGCAGCCTGGGCGAGACACCGCACTGGTGCTGACACCTCGCCCAGCCCCGTACGGACCACGCGCCCACATAGGCCCGCACCACACGAAGTAAGCACGGCATGCTTTACGACTCCACATAAACGGACATAAGGCATGCCGCCTTGCTACGTTTCGATCCATGACCGCAACGACGGGGGACACTCCCCTGCCCGAGCCCGGCCTCCGCAAGCGCCGCGGCGTCGAACTCTCCCTCCTCGTCTGCGCCGTCCTCATCTCCGTCTTCGGCTATGTCAGTGTCGGTCTCGGCAAATACGGCGCGCTGCCGCCCGACGCGGCCGGATACGGCGCAGGGCTGGGCATGCTCGCCCTCCTCGCCCATATCGCGGTCCGTCTCCGCGCGCCGTACGCGGATCCTCTGCTGCTTCCCATCGCGGTGCTGCTCAACGGTCTCGGTCTGGTGCTGATCCACCGGCTCGACCTGGAGACCCCGAACGGCATCGCGGCGCCGACGCAGTTGGTGTGGTCCACGTTCGGCGTCGCGCTGTTCATCGCCGTCGTCGCGTTCCTGCGCGACCACCGCACGCTCCAGCGCTACGCGTATCTCTCCGTCGCCACCGCCCTGGTGCTGCTCATCGTGCCGATCTTCTATCCGGCCGTGAACGGCGCCAAGATCTGGATCAGAGTCGGCGGGCTCTCCTTCCAGCCCGGTGAATTCGCCAAGATCCTGCTCGCGGTCTACTTCGCCGCGTATCTCGCCGCCAACCACCATGTCCTCGCCTACACCGGCCGCAGGATCCGCAAGCTCCACCTGCCCACCGGACGCGTCCTCGGACCGATCGTCGCCATCTGGGTGATCAGTGTGATGGTCCTCGTCCTCGAACAGGATCTGGGCACCTCGCTGCTCTTCTTCGGGCTCTTCGTGATCATGCTGTACGTGGCGACCGGACGCACCGGTTGGATCGCCGTCGGACTGCTGCTCGCCGCCGTCGGCGCCTTCGCGGTCGGTTCGCTGGAGCCGCATGTGCACAGCAGAGTCCAGGACTGGCTGCATCCGTTCGCGTCCATCGAGGAAGGGCGCGGGCCCGGCCAGCTCGCCCAGTCGCTCTTCGCGTTCGCGGCGGGCGGGCTGTCCGGTACGGGCCTGGGCCGCGGCCAGTCCATTCTGATCGGCTTCGCCGCCAAGTCGGACTTCATCCTCGCCACCGCGGGCGAGGAGCTGGGCTTCGTCGGGCTGGCCGCCGTCTTCATGCTGTACGCGCTGCTGGTCGCCCGTGGCTACCGGACCGGTCTCGTCCTGCTCGACCCGTTCGGCCGACTGCTCGCCACCGGGCTCGCCTCGATCCTCGCCCTTCAGGTGTTCGTCATCGCGGGCGGAGTGATGGGCCTGATCCCGCTCACCGGTATGGCCATGCCCTTCCTCGCCCAGGGCGGCTCGTCGGTCGTCACCAACTGGGTGATCGTGGCACTGCTCATCCGGCTCAGCGACTCGGCCCGCAGCCCGCGCCCGGGACGCGCGCCCTCGCTCACACCCGAGTCCGAACCCACCTCCAAGCCCAAGCCCAAGCCCAAGCCCAAACAGACCGGAGTCGTCACACCCGCGGTCCTGGACCCTGGAGCCGGAGTGGTACGACCGGTGATCCGCGAGGACGACCGGTGATCCGCCATATCCGGCGCACCGCCCTCTTCTGTCTGCTGCTCCTCGTCGCCCTGCTGCTCAACGCCGTCAGAATCCAGCTCGTCGACGCGGACTCCCTCGACGGCAATCCCGCCAACCGCCGTGCCTCCGTGCTCCGTTACGCCCAGCCGCGCGGTGACATTCTCGTGGACGGCAAGACCGTCACCCGCTCCAAGGACACCCGGGAGCTGCTGCGTTACGAGCAGAGCTACACCCAGGGGCCGCTGTACGCGCCGGTCACCGGCTACGCCTCCCAGACATACGGCACGACGCTGCTGGAGAGCGCCGAGGACGACGTGCTCTCCGGTACGGAACCGATGCTGGCGCCCTTCCCCTTCTGGAACGACTTCACCCGCAGCCGGCAGCCCGGCGGTACGGTCGTCACCACCATCAAGGCGTCGATGCAGCGGGCCGCGTACGACGGACTCGCCGGGCGCCGAGGAGCGGTGGCGGCGATCGAGCCGACGACGGGCAGGATTCTGGCGCTGGTCAGCAGTCCGTCGTACGACCCGGGCCGGCTCTCGGGCACCGGCAGGAGTGTCACCCGCGCCTGGACCCGGCTGACCGGCGAGGAAACCCAGCCGATGCTCAACCGGGCGATCCGGGAGACCTATCCGCCCGGTTCGGCCTTCAAAATCGTGACGGCGGCGGCTGCGCTGGAGTCCGGGACGGTCAAGGACGCCTACGCGCCGACCGGTATCGAGGAACCGTTCATCCTGCCGGGCACCAGGACCAGACTGCCCAACGAGGCGGTCGGCTGCGGCCGGGCGTCGCTCGCGTACGCCATCAGATGGTCCTGCAATACGGTGATGGCCGGGCTCTCGGTGAAGGTCGGACCGGACCGGATGGTGCGCACCGCAGAGGGATTCGGCTTCAACGACGCCGGGCTCAGGATTCCCTCCCGTGTCGCCGCCTCCCGCTTCGACACCCGAATGAGCGACGACGAGCTGGCGCTGTCCTCCATCGGGCAGTTCGACACCCGGGCCACTCCGCTCCAGATGGCGATGGTCGCGGCAGCGGTCGCCAACGGCGGCGATCTCAGACACCCGTATCTGGTGGACCGCGTCACCACCGCGGACGGCGACATCGTGTCCCGTACGGGCGAGCGGATGTACCGGCGGCCGATGAGCCCGGCCACGGCGCAGCAGCTACGGCAGATGATGATCGACTCGGTCAGGGACGGTACGGGAACGAAGGCGGGCATTCCCGGCGTGACGGTCGGCGGGAAGACGGGCACGGCCCAGCACGGCGTGGACAACTCCGCTCTGCCGTATGCCTGGTTCATCGCCTGGGCACAGGCCGAGGACACGGTCCGGCCGGCGGTCGCCGTCGCGGTGGTCGTGGAGGACGCGGCGGCCGGGCGGGCGGACATCAGCGGCGGCGGGAACGCGGCGCCGATCGCACGCGCGGTGATGGAGGAGGCGCTGCGAGACTGAGGAGGGAGACCGGGCAAGGTCCATGGGCAGGCAGGCAGGACGGCGGGCAGGGGGTGTGCCTATGACGGAGCTGGTCGCGGAGGCGCTGGCGCGGATCGAACGGCTCGATCCGGAGCTGTGCGCGTTCATCGAGGTGTGGGACGACGAGGCGTCGGCGCGGGCGCGCACGGTGGACCGGCGGC
>NZ_FMDK01000636.1 GCF_900091995.1 Streptomyces sp. MnatMP-M17 | reverse complement strand
CGCAGGGCCTGACGCTGCTGCCGCTGCTGACCGCCGTCCCCGCCGGGTGCGGGGCCGGATGAGCGGCTCACGCGGCCTCGCGTCCGCCGACGTCGAGCGCGTGGCCCGCCACTTCGGCGCTGCCGAGCACGAGGCCGCCGGCACCGGGTGGCGGTTTCGCTGCCCGTCCTGCGCGGGGTGGGACTTCGGCCCCACCCTGCCGCTGGTCACCTACGTCCGCGTCTGGCTGCACGGCGGCCGGCTGCCCGGCGGAGTCCTGGGCGGTGCCGCGTGCCTGGACTGCGGGCACATCACCTCGCCCGACGCGGTGGACGTCCCGCTCCCCTGAAGACCGGCCACGCGCCCCGCCTGGCCCTCGACTCGTACGACCGGCGGCACAACGCGCCGCCGCCCCCGACCTGATCCGCCCTGCCAAGGAGGCAACCTCTTCGTGTCCCCCGCTACCGCGACCGTCACCGTGACCGACGCCCCCGCCACTCTGGCCCCGGCCAAGCCGACCGCGCGCATGATCCTCGACCACGGCCCGCTCACCCGCGCCCTGAAGATCGCCGAGTTCGGTGTCGGCGTGAAGTCCCCCTCCGAGGCACAGCGCGGCGTGTTCATCGAAACGGGCCGCGGCCGGGCGACGCTCACCACGTTCGACTACGAGACGGCCGTGTCGGTCTCCGTGCCGGGCCGCGCCCGCAAGGGCGGCAGTCTGCTGCACTTCGGGCAGTTGCAGAAGGCGCTGGCGGCCATGGTCGCCGGTGAGACGAAGGCCCAGGCCGAGCGCACTTCGGTGTCCCTGGCCGGCGACCTGCTGTCCACCGAGCACCTGACCGTGCCCATCGCCGCGCTGGAAATGGAGGAGTTCACCCGGCCGCCGGAACCGGTACCCGCGATGGCGACGGTGGACGCCGGGGAGTTCTTCGCCGAGCTCAAGCGGGTCCTGCCGGCCGCCGGGCGCGACGACACCCTGCCGGTCCTCACCGCGGTCCACCTGACCCTGTCCGGCCAGACCCTCACCATGGCCGCGACCGACCGGTACCGCCTGGCCGAAGGCCACGTCCGGGCCGAGGCGACCGTCCGCCCGCTGGAAGCGCCGCTGAGCGTCCTGTTCCCCGCCGACGTCCTCACCGCGCTGCTGAAGCGGTTCACGTCCTACGACGGCCCGGTCGGCGTCGGCCTGCTGGACGCGGCCAGCAGCGACATCCCCCGCGCCACGCTGTCGCTGGGGGACACCACGGTCACCGTGCGCGCCCGCGAGGGAAAGTTCCCCGCCTACTCCGCGTTCTTCCCCAACGAGTTCGTCGCGAGCGTCCGCATCGACCGGGCCACGCTGGTCAAGGCGGCCAAGAAGGGGCGGGCCATGGCGCAGGCCGTCGGCGGCACCCACAGCCCCGTCGCCCTGCGCTGGAGCGGCGAGGGCGCGCTCGCCCTCGCACCCGTCATCGGCACCCCCGAGCAGCAGGCCCGCGTCAAGGGCATGACCGTCCCCTTCACCCTCGACCACGGCACGACCGCGGACGTCGCGGGGATGAGCGTCCACTTCAACCCCGCCTTCCTGCTCGCCGCGCTCGACGCCTTCACCGGCCAGGACACCGTCACCGTGCACATCCGCCAGTTCGAGGAGGGGCAGTCCCGCAAGCCGGTGCTGCTGACCGACGACCCGGCCGCCAAGGACAGCTACCGGCACCTGCTCATCCCGATCCGGCTCGACCCGCCCAAGTAGCCCTGCCCGACCCGCACTGCGGGGCGCAGCCCGTCCGCGGCGCCCCACCCCCCGTACGCCCAGAGGAAGAGTTCACCGTGCGCCACCAGCTCACCGACGCCGCCCTGGCCCACATCGCCCTCGACGCGAACGTCCGGCACGTCCCGGCCTGGCTCTACGTGCAGGACCAGGGCGACGGCACCGTGTCGTTCGTCGGCTCCAGCCGCGTTCCCGGCGGCGACACCCACCCCCTGCGCTACGGCAGCGACCGCACCCACCAGTTCCTCGTCGGCGAGCTGCTGGTGCGCCCCCACTACGCACTGGACACCAACGTCCTGCGCGGACAGGGCCTGGGCGGGCTGGTGACGCAGCACCCCGATCTCGGCCGGTTCCTCGACGACGGCGAGATCCTCCTCAACCCCCACGGACTGTGCCCCGTCACCCCACGCTGACCTGTACACACGGCACGGCCCGATGTCAGACCTCTACGTAAGGATCACCGCATGAGCACCGCAACCGCCCTGGCCAGCCGCACCGACTACGACGCGGCCGTCGACACCGCCCTCGCCGCCTGCACCGCCTACTACGGCGACGGGGACACCACGCTCGACGACGCCACCTACGACGCCCTGGTGCGCCAGCTGACCGACTACGAGCGCGAGCACCCCGACCACGTCCGGGCCGATTCCCCGGTGGGCAAGATCGCCGGCGGCGCGGCACCGGCCGGAGACGTCCCCCACACCGTCCCGATGCTCTCCCTCGACAACGTCTTCGACGCCGCAGGACTGGCGAAGTGGGGCGCATCGCTGTCCCGCCGCCTCGACGCCCCGGTGCGCGGCGGCTACGCGGCCGAGCCGAAGCTCGACGGCATGGCAGTGGCCGCCCGCTACTCCAAGGGCGTGCTGACGAAGCTGGTCGGCCGCGGCGACGGACACCACGGCGAGGACCTGTCCGCGGCCATCGGCAGCATCATCGGCCTGCCCACGCGCCTGGACAGCGAGGCGACCGTGGAGGTGCGCGGCGAAGTCCTTTTGACCAGGGCGCAGTTCGAGGCCGCCAACGACCTGCGGGCCGAGCACGGCGACAAGCCCTTCGCCAACCCGCGCAACGGCACCGCCGGCACGCTGCGCGGCGCGAAGACCCGCAACTACACGATCATGACGACGTTCTTCGCGTACGGAGCGGTCAGCCTCGACGGGGTGGACTTCCTGCGCGGGGACACCCACGAGGCCGTCATGACGCAGGTCGCCGAGCTCGGCGTGCAGACCACCGCAGCCACCGAGGTCGGGCTGCGGGTGTTCTCCACCCTGGAGGAGGTCCACACCCGCGTGGAGGAGATCATCGCGCTGCGCGGCGAACTCCCCTTCAACATCGACGGCGTCGTGATCAAGGCGAACAGCTTCGCCGAGCAGAACACGGCCGGGTTCGCCACCCGCCACCCGCACTGGGCCATCGCCCGGAAGCTGCCCCCCGTCGAGCGGCAGACGAAGCTGATCGGCGTCGAGTGGCGCGTGGGCCGCACCGGCATCATCGCGCCGCGCGCCGTCCTGGAGCCGGTCGAGGTCGACGGCAGCACCGTGCAGTACGCCACCCTCCACAATCCCGAGTTCATCACCAAGAGCGGCATGATGATCGGCGACACCGTGACGGTGTGGAAGGCCGGCGACATCATCCCGCGCATCGAAGCCCCGGTCCTGGACCTGCGCGGCGAGGACGTCACCCCGGTCGTCTTCCCCGACGCCTGCCCGGAGTGCGGCGGCGAGGTCGACAAGAGCGGCAAGCGCTGGGAGTGCGCCGACTCCTCCGGCGGCGGCTGCGGTCTGCTGGCCGCCCTGCGCTACGCCGTCGCCCGCGACATGCTCGACATCGACGGCCTGGGCGAGGTCTTCCTGGAAGCCCTCGTCGAGGCCGAGGCCGTCGCCGACGTCGCGGACCTGTTCACCCTCGACCGCGACCAGCTCACGGCCGCGGCCCGCAGCGACAAGCGGGCCGACACCATCCTCGGCCAGATCGCCGCAGCCAAGGACAAGCCGCTGAACCGGATCTTCTGCGCCCTGGGCATCGTGCGCACCGGCCGGACCCTGTCCCGCGAGATCGCACGGCACTTCACCACCATGGACGCCATCCGCGCAGCCGACGCCGACGCCCTGGCCAAGGTGAAGAAGCTGCCGCCCGCCAACGCCCCGAAGATCGCCGCCCACATCGCCCTCATGGGACCGGTCATCGACAAGCTGGCCGACGCCGGGGTGAACATGAGCGAGCCGGAAACGAACACCGCCGACGGCCCGCTGTCCGGTCAGACCGTCGTCGTCACCGGAGGCATGCGCGGCTCGATGGCCCACCTCCGCAACCGCAACGAGATCCGGGAGTTCATCGAGAACGCGGGCGGTACGTCCTCGGGCTCGCTGTCGAAGAAGACGACGCTGCTGGTCGCGGGCGAGAACGCCGGATCGAAGCTCGCCAAGGCCCGCGAGCTGGGCGTACGGGTCGTCACCGAGGAAGAGTTCGCCGCGATGGTCACCGCCCCGCAGTCCTGATCCCGACAGGCTCACTCACACCCGGGCCGGTGCTCCGCACTTCGCGGCGCACCGGCCCGGGCGTGCTCGGTCTCGGTCTCTGTCTCTGTCCACAGGTCCGGGCCCTCACGCTGCTGCCCCGGCCCCGGGGGACACCGCCCGGACCGCCCGACCCCGACGAGAGGAAGTTCATGAGCTACACCCGGTTCCAGGACGCGCGTTCCGCCGCCCACCTGGGCGGCAGCGAGCGGCCGTGGCTGCACAGCCTGCTGCACAAGCACGCGGCCGGCACCCTCCTGGACCGCCCCGACTCCGCCCAGGTCGCCGCGACGCTGTACGAGTTGCTGCCCGCCGGCCACGACCTGCGGCACGTACCCCTGCACTCCGACCATCAGGCCCGCCGTTGGTTGCATCTGTACGTGCGCTGCCTGATCGGCATCTTCGACGACCCGGTCGCCGAGCACCGCGGACACGTCATCGGCCCCTTCACCCTCATGCTCAACACCGCCATGGAGTCGGGCGGCGACGCCCTCCGGCTGGCCGCGCGTCTGCACGGGCAGTGCGAAGTGAACTGCTGGGTCGACGGCCCCAACCGGGACTGGCTGGCCGACGTCATCACGGAGGCGCTCACCAGCGGCCTCTACCGCCCGGACTGCGGCTGGGAGAAGGTCCGCGACCTGCTGCGCGAGCGGGCCGACCTGCCCGTGGTCGTCTCTTTCAGCGAATCCTTCCCCACCTTCTGGAGCGCCCAGGGCGGCGACGCCGGCGACGACCCGGACGAGGCCGAACAGCGATGGGAGGCGTTGCCAGCCGGCGAGCGGTGGCAGCGGGGCATGGCCGCGCTGCACCGGCGCCACCAGGACCAGCTGGAGCTACGCCCCGACTGGGCCGGCTACCGCTTCGGCCACGAACTGTCCTTCACCGACCTGCTCGCCGAGGACCGGGCGGAGCGGCTGGAGCGCGCCTTCTCCCCCGGCCCGTCGGCCGCCTGAGCCAGTGCGCCGGCGGTCGGTGGTCCCGGTCTCTGTCCACAGGGCTCACCGCGCACCGTGTGGGACGAACGGCCGCGCGTGAGCGGCCCGGAGCGAGGAGGACCCGTGTGTAGATCGCAGGCCCAGGGCGGCCGACGCTGCCGTGGCAGCAGCCTGGCGGTGCGGCGGGCGACGTACGCCGTGAAGTCCTCTGCCGCGTCCAAGGCCGCGAACAAGGCCCTCGCCGACGGCGAGCTCGACCAGAACTCGGAGGCGTACCGGCAGTTCGAGCTGGCGCACTCATCAGCGATGCGGGCCCGGCGGCTGGCGCAGGAGGGGGACCACGACGGGGCGGCGGATGCCGCACTGGACGCCAAGAGCGACATGAACCGCGCCGCGCGGCTGCTCAAGGCGCACGCTGCGCGCCGGGCCGAGCCGCCGACGCCCGCGCAGAGCACCGACGAGCAGATCAACGGAACGCTGGAGAGGATCAACACCAAGTACAAGCGCGGCGATCCGGCCTACTCGCACAACTGCACCAGCGTGGTGCAGGCCTACGAGCTGTCGAGACGGGGTCAGAGCGTGAAGGCCGGGCCGCTGGAGCCCGGCCAGACCGGGGGCCGGCCGCTGGCGGTGATTGAGGAGGCGTGGGGGACGTCGTTCACCACGGCCTACAGCTCGCTGCCCTCGGACTCCGACGGCGGCCGCGCCGAGGTGGAGGAGGCGTTCAAGGAACCCGGCTCCCGCGGGGTCGTCTTCGTCGCCTGGCGCTCAGGCGGTGCGCACGTGTTCAACGTCGAGAACGTCGACGGCACCGTGCGCTTCGTCGACGGCCAGCCCAACCCCCCGGTCACGAACGCCGGTTGGTACTTCCGCCGCAGTCTCGTCACCCAGTGGGTACGGCTGGACGACAAGCCCACCCCGGCGCCCGGCGCGACCGCCCGCTACCTCGAGCCCTGACCCACACCACAGCATGACACATAAAACTTGACACGCTGCGGCCTCATAGTGTAGATTAATGAATACGTGAACGATAGAGGATGGGGACTGCTATGACGCTTTCTTACGCGGACGCCCGTGCGCGGGTCATCGCCGCGACCAAGCCCGGCTGGAACAACGGCACGTTCTGCCTGGACGACCGGGAGATCACGGAGAACGACGACATGTTCGTCTTCAACGTCGGTGCCCGGGAGTTCCTGGTGGACAACGACACCTCCTTCGCGGTCGTCGGCGGCGTCTGGGTGGTCTACAAGTCCGACGGGCGGGTGACCACCCTCCCCTCCGTGGACGTGGCGACGGACCAGAGCATCCGGACCCGGCCGAACCCGGAGCCGACGATGAGCTGAGGTCCGCGAGCAGCCCCGCAGGCAGCACGGCGCGGCGGCGGCGTTCTGGAACGGGGTGCCCGCCGCCGCGCCGCCGCGCCTGCTCCGCGCTCCGTCTCTGTCCACAACCCGCCCCGACCAGCATCAATGCGCCACGGTGGCCGGCCGGTCAGTGAGCAGGTCGGGA
>NZ_FMDK01000076.1 GCF_900091995.1 Streptomyces sp. MnatMP-M17 | reverse complement strand
CGATCTCCACCTGCGGCAGGGCGCCTGCCGGCAGCGGTACGGGGGTGATCGGGCTCAGCGAGTGGTGGAACCGTGCTGTCCCTTCCACCACGTGACCGAGGGGACCGGTGTTCGGGGATTCGAAAGCTGCCGGACTGGTTGTGTGCATCTTCCGGACGTGGCGGGCGGCGTGAACCGCGTCGCCCAGAACGACGAGGACTCCTCTGCCGCGCGCCTCCGCAGTCACAGCGGTCTGGACTGCGGACAGAAGGTTCGCCGGGCCGTCGGCTCCCGCCGTCTCGGCCGTGCGCATCGCGCCGGTGAAGACCACCGGCGTGCTGCCCTGGTAGTAGAGGTCAGTCAGGTACGCGGCCTCTTCGAGAGTGTCGGTGCCCTGGGTCACCACGATCCCGTCGATGCCCCCAAGATCGGCCCGCTTCAGCCGATCCACGAGGC
The DNA here is from genome assembly GCF_900091995.1 of Streptomyces sp. MnatMP-M17. Classification (GTDB taxonomy): domain Bacteria; phylum Actinomycetota; class Actinomycetes; order Streptomycetales; family Streptomycetaceae; genus Streptomyces. The sequence continues at coordinate 7,832 of NZ_FMDK01000076.1, read as the reverse complement.
TGACGATGTCGCTGATCGCCAGCGACGCCCCGGACACGTGCCGAAAGTCCTCCACGGTGACCTCGGCGGCGTTTCGAAGGCTGGGCACAACGCCCACGAGGTCGGAGCCGGTCAGCGTCGGTGTGACGCCGGATGCCGCGCCGGTGCGCGTCATGGCGATGGTGCCACCCAGGGTGAGCACCAGGACAGTGCGGTTCGGGTCTCGGTCAGCGGAGAGCACGAAAGACCTTTCAAGAGGGATGACAGCGCGGACGGCGTTCATCGGGACGAGGTGAGCTTGCCGAGGAAGAGCAGGGTCTCATCCAGCGCTTCCACGGTCAGCAATCGGCTGCGGGGGCGAACGAGACCGGTGACGCCGTGCTCGCCCAGCGCGTGGCACCGGGCAGTCAACCAGCCCCAGTCCAGATGCAGATAATCCGCCAGCGACCTCAGACGGGCCGCCGAGTCCTCGCCCACCAGCACGTCGGTACCCTGCGCATCGGCGAACACGGTGGCGTACGTACGCAGTTCCCCGCGCGACGATGTACTGCCAGCAGCCCACAGTGCCCCGCCTGGAACCCGCACCCAGTTGGCAACTACGGCTCGCTGGCCGGGGACCAGGGCCACCCCGTCCACCTCCGAGTACTCCGCATTCGATACCACCCTGACACGGATCCCGAAGCGCTCCATGAGGGCGATCGCCAACAGCAGCAGGACCCTCTCATATCTCTCGGAGAGCGCCATCTCGGCCTCGGGCAGACAGAAGACTCGGGCGGTCTGGGCCACTGTGCCTTGGAAGCGTTGGAGGGTTCGGAGGTAGTCCAGCTTGTGCTTGAAGAACAGCCAGCAGGCCGCCTCTTCTCCGCTTTGTTCACGAGTCCAGAAGACCGGAACCTCGCTCGCATCGGCCAGCTCCTGCTCGATGTGCCGGGCGCAGAACGCCGACCCCATCCAACTGCTCCCGACTTTGGTCAGGTCAACGAGCAGCTGACTGGGCGCCGACCGGGGCAAGGACAGGTAGGTGTCAAGAAGGTGCTGCTCAGCGTCAAGGACCTGATCATCGGACAAGAGGCCATCATCGAGCTGGGTAAGCGCCCAGAGAATGCCGTAAGTGAGGTCGTCCAGGAGATAGGCTGAGGGAATTGACAAGGCTCTGGTGGCAGGCAGTCTCGGCAGAGCGGGCCTGCGAGCGGCTACGGCGTCGCGGACGTACAGATTGAAGTCGTCCTCTCGCTCTTCGATACCGACGAGGAACCCGCGGCGCGCCGGACGTAAGAACTGCTCCAGGTCGTGCAGGCCGTCCTGGCTCAGGTCGCGAGCGTTGGCTTCCTCACCTCGCCTGGTGACAGGAAGAAGGTGCACTGCGGCGCTGGTGCCGTCCAGGCGCTGGCGTCCGGCGATCTCCCAGACGCCTGCGGGGAGCCGCAGGTTGGACGTGGGCCAGCGCGAACCGATCTGCGTGGCTAGCAATTCCTGCGGCTGCGCTGGGCTGAACAGTTCCTCGATCGTCTGCCCGAGCAGGTGTTCCAGGATTTGCGCTGACTCACCACGGGGACGGCCGTACCACGTGCCCGAGGACCACCTGTCGAACGTGGTGCGCCCTACGCTGGCCGTGGCGAGGCGGCGGTTGCCGGTTTCGCGGGCGAGATCCCGGCCGGCGGCCGTGAAATGGACACAGAACGCTTCCCAGCCGAGAAGGTTGCGATCCTTCAGCAGGAGGCTGAACAGCGTCCGACGCATCGCGGCGGCCCCTCCCTGGGCGTGTAACGGGCAGCAGAGCAGCAGAACGGCCCCCACGCGGGGCGACGGGCGCTGCACACTTCGTGACCTTGGCTAGGATGCTCCCTCAGGCGAGCGGTTAGCAATATGGTTGAGCAAATTGTTCAGCCAAATTGCTTGTAGGGAGTGCGGCGACCCGTCAGACTGGCCGCCATGCCAGAAGCGAAGACGCCGTGGTCGTTGACCCTCAGCGAAGTCGGCCTGCGCCTTGAAGAGCTGCGTGAACGGCGCGGCCTCACCCAGGGTGACGTTGCGGGCCACGAGGTGCTGCGGCAGCGCGGTATCAGGATCGACAAGAGCGGGTTGAGCCGACTGGAAGGCGGACAGCGCCGCCGCGTCGCCCGCGACCTCGTCGAGGCGCTGCTTGAGTGCTACCAGGCCAACGTCACCGAAACCTCGGAGATTCTGGCACTCCTGGGCGCGGACACCACACCAGCTGGCCGACCACGCCCCGCCCTGTGGCGGCGCAACGCCAACCTCCTGGGCCCCATGCAGTTCGAGGGCTTTCTCAAGATGGAGCGTCGGGCCAGCGAACTGGCGAACTACGAACGAGACGTCTGGCCGGGACTGTGTCAGATTGAAGACTATGCCCGGATCGTCATCGCTCGGATAAGACCCGAGCTGAGCTCTGCCGAAGTCAAGGCCCTCGTGGACGTCCGCATGGACCGCCAGCTGCAGGTTCGCGAAGGTGCGCTCAAGGGCTTTCGTGCTCTCGTGGACGAGAGAGCCCTCCTCGACACCATCGGGGACCGTTCAGTATCGAGGCGGCAGATGCAGAGGATCCTCGCTGACTCAGAGGAACCTCGGAACACGATCCGCATTCTGCCGGAGGTGGTCGGCCTCCACCCGGGCTCCGCAGGCGCGTTCGTCCTCATGACTTTCCCCGAAGCTGCCCGCGAGGTCGTGTGGGTAGAGACCATGGTCAGTTCGGTGTACTTCGACGGGGAAGAAGACGTGCAGCGCTACACCGCAGCTTTCACCAATCTGTGGGAGCGGGCGCTGGACCCTGGGGAGACGCACATGCGCCTCAAGGAAAAGATCAAGGAGCTATAAACAGTGGCAAAAAAGCCGGACGCGTCCTCATTTGACCTGACGTCGGTCGACTGGACGGTGTCCAAGTACAGTGGCGGCGGCGGGAACTGCGTGCAGGTCGCCGTCAAGGACGGTTACGTCCTGATCGGCGACTCGCAGAACCCGGGCCGACTTCCCCACGTCTTCACTCCTGCCGAGGCGAAGGCGTGGCTGCTCGGCGCGAAGGATACGGACTTCGACTTCCTGCTCGATCTCTGACCGCATCCTGATCGCCGACAAGTAGCTGCCGACCCCATGAAACTGGGGTCGGCCCGATCGTTTTTACAGCACTGACACTACGGATACGAGCTCCGAAAATGGCCTGGCTTCACATCAAGCCGAGCTTGCGGCACGGCTCCTGCGACTCCCATGGGTGTAGGCGATCACGAGCCCCGGCACCTGCGCTGCGAGGCGCGCCACCACAGCACGATGCCGGGACGCCGACATCGACTCCGACATTCCCGCGCGGGCTCGCCGACTGTTTGACGAGGGGTGCGCCACGTCGGTGTAATCATCGTATGCGGCTGCTGGGGCTGCTGGACTTCATGCGATTCGTGCGGGTTGCGAGACAGGTGACCAGCGTGGCCCGGTTTCCTGGTTGCCGCTCCAGATGTACTGCTCGTACGGGGTACGGGTCATGCCGAAGTCCCACAGGCTCGGTGCGCCCGCGTCCTGCCATCTCTGCCACGCCTTGTCGGTCTCGTCAGCCAGCCGGCGGGGGCCGCCCTGATACGCCACCACACGGCCGTCCTCCTGGGTGACGAGCGTGGCCCAGGAGGACCGGCCGTCGTGCAGCCAAGCCGTCACGGCCTTGTCGGCCTTCGTCGTGATCCGCACATCGGGGAGCAGGACGCGCAGAGCGAAGAGCAGGCTCACGTCGGCCTGGAGCGGCAGCAGGTTCTGGCGGGCGAAGAGGCCCTCGACGTCCGGCATGGTGTCACCGCGTACTTCGCTCAGTGTCCGGCCCTGGTCGGTGCCGCGCGCCGGCATGAACTGGGCCAGGCCCTGCACCCAGCCCGTGGCCGAGTTTCCGTCCGGGGCGACAGTGAGGGCCACGTGGCCGAGCCTGCCCCAGGGAGTGACGATCCGTCCCCCAGGCCGTGTCTGTTCCACCCACGCCCACGGCACCTCATCGACCGCGTACGTAGCGATGAGCCGGTCGTACAGCGCGCGCTCCGGCCAGCCGGCGGCTCCGTCGCCGGCCACCACCTCCACACCCGCACGCATCGCGCCGAGACGTTCACGCGCGGCATCCGCGAGCAGGGGATCCACCTCGACACTGGTCACGCGTCCGGAGCCCGCCCGCGCGGCCAGCAGCGCCGCGTTCCAGCCCGCGCCGGTGCCCAGTTCCAGCACCCGGTGCCCAGGCTCGGCCATCAACGAGTCGAGCATGTCCACCACGACCGACTGACACGACAGGCTTGAGGACGGCAGTCCCTGCGTCATCTGCGTGATCGTGGGCTCAACGGGACTGGCAGGGTAGACGAGTTCCGCCCAGCGCTCTGGATCGGTGTCACGGTCTGCCGGGGCATAGGCGGAGCCGTCCCACGTCCATACGCGGTCCGTCGCGAAGTGATGACGCGGCACGGCCTCGACAGCGTCCCGAACCCACGGAGAATCCTCCGGCCACCTGCCCTGGTCGTCCATCACGCGTGCGAGCCGGCTGCGCAGCGGTGCGAACTCGTCTACAACCACTTCTACTTCCGACGCTTCCCGCTAGGCGGCGGCTGGTCTCCTACCTGTCCGTCCGCATTCCCGGGCGGCGGCGTTCCCTTCCCAAGCTCCGGCTTCGGCTTGCTGTGTGCCCCACCGGTGCCACTACCGCTCTGGCTCTCAGCCACCATGAATCCCCTCACCTCAACAAACCGGGCACTCTCAGATTGCATGATCACTGACTGTTCCGGCCGCCGAATCGCAGAGAATGTCTCGATTCGGCTCTTCGGCCGCTGCCCGGCGCTGGCGGTGTGCCTCAGGACAATGGCAGGGGGATTTCGGTCCCGTGGGCCGCCCAGTCCGCTGCCGCGCGTGCCACGGCGGCGAGCGAGGCCTCTCCGGGCCGCCGTCCGGCCGCCGCTCGGCACATGCGCGCGTGCGCGGAAGGGCAGCTGGCGACGATGCCTTCCGCCTCGGCCGGCGCATGACCGGCCGCCACCAGCTCCACCACGAGCAGGGCCGGGGAGATGTACGCGGCTTCCACAGTGGGCCATGACCAGCGGCCGGCCGCTTGACTTCCGCAGTGGCGCGCGGAGTTTCTGGCCAACTCCGCTCCATGGTGAGGCGCGGCGTGTTGCATGGCGGCGGTCTGTACTCGGGTCCGTATCAGTGCGGTGATGACGGCTTGCGGGGCGACCGGAGAGGACATTCTGCGTGATCGGGACTGGTGTGGGCGCGGAGTCGCCTGGCGTTCTGCGCGAGCGGATGGTCGAGGAACTGCGCGGGCGAGGTGCCCTTCCTCGGCCGCGGTGGAGGCCGCCTTCCGTAGGGTGCCTCGGCACCTGTTCGTCCCCGAGAGACCTGCCGGGGAGGTGTATGGGGCCCCCGAAGGCGTCTTCACCAAACGCAACGCGCGGGGCCGGCCGGTCAGTTCGGTCTCGGCTCCGTGGCTGCACGCGCGGATGCTGGAGGCGGCTCAGGTGGCTGGGGGTATGAGCGTGCTGGAGGTAGGCTCCGGCGGATGCAACGCGGCGCTCCTGGCGGAACTTGTCGGCGGACAGGGGGCGGTGACCACCGTCGACATCGATCCCGACATCACCGCGCGGGCCCGCGGGCTGCTTGACGAGGCGGGCTACGGGCAGGTGCGAGTCCGCGAGGCGGACGGCGCTCTCCCGCTTCCGGAAGCTCCTGCCCGGGGGTTTGACCGCATCATGGTCACTGTCGGCGCCGCGGATCTGTCGCCGGCGTGGCTGGATCAGCTTGCCCCGGAGGGGCGGCTGGTGGTGCCCCTGCGTTTCCGAGGACTCTCCCGCACGATCGCCTTCGCCCGCGAGCAGGACCATCTGCGCAGCGACACGCTCATCGTCTCGGGTTTCGTTGCGATGCAGGGCGGCAGCGCGCACGCGCCGCGTGTCGTACGCCTGGCCGGCCACGAGGTGCGGCTGGTCGTCGACGAGGAGCAGCCCGCCGACGCCGGTGCTCTGACCGCGGCGTTCGCCGGACCCCGGCAGGAGCAGTGGACCGGGGTGGAGCTGGGCGGCTCGGAGGGACTGCTGCCGCGCCTGGAAGTGTGGCTCGCGGGCGCGGTCGCCCCCTACGGCAGGCTGCGTGCCACGCAGACCGCGGCCGAGCGCGGTCTGGTCGGCTGGGTGCTGGACAAGGGGATGCCCGCCGTATGGGATGAGAACTCACTGGCCTACCTCACGCTGCGCCGTGTGCCGCAGGCGGCCCAGGAGCGTTATGAGCTGGGCGTGATCGCCCATGGCCCTGACCGTGAGAGCCTCGCCGCCTGCCTGGCCGACGCGGTCCGGCGTTTCGACCGTGAGGCCAGGGGAGTGGGGGAGCCGGTCATGCGTGCCTTCCGCCGGGACGGCCAGGACTCTGCCCGTCCCGGTGACGTGACCGTCGACAAGCCCAGCGTCCGTCTGGTGATCACCTGAGGTCTCGGATCCGCCCCGCCCCGGGGCGGTCCGGATCGTGGGCGGCGAGGAGGACGCGGCCGATACCCGCGAGCCCTTTGATGGCGTCGTAGACCGCCCACGGAGTGGCCTCTGCGCGGGCGGCCCGCTGGTGGTGATGGCGGGCGAGCGCGGTAGCGCGGGCGGAGAGCCAGGCTGTGGCGCGGGGCAGCATCGCCTGGTGCGGGTCGTGGGAGGGCAGGTAGCCGGCTGGCTTCCAGCAGACTGGGCTTCCCTGCCTGGCTGGAGGCCGACGAGGGGGCCGTTGCGCCTGGAGGCGGGGGATTGGTGTCTGCCACTCCAGCGACTGACGCGGGCGGTCGGAGCGCGCAGCCTCCAGTCGCCGCTCGGCCTTTTCGGTGCCCAGCTTCCATGGTGACCGTGTGTTCTGTGCCGACGCCCTGACGGCCAATGCGGCCCGAGCTGCCGCAACTGTGTAGTCCTCGCCATCACGTTGTCGACGGTTTGGGCTGCGGGCCCGGAGCACTGGGGGCGGGGTCGGCGGCTTGGATGAGCTGGCGGAGTGCGCTGTAGAAGACGTCGTGGTCGGTGACGGTGGGCAGGATGTCGGCCAGGTTTCCGGTCAGTGCCGGGAACTCGTCGGGGTCGAGTGCGGCGAGTGCGGCGCGGGTGGTGGCCTGGGCTGCTTTGGGGTTGCGGTGGTCGACGAAGCTGGCGCTGCCGAGGGTGAGCAGGTACATCCGGCGGTAGGCGGTGATGGCTTCCTTGGGGGTCATCCCGGCGTTGAGGTTGTCGGCGAGCTGCGGTTCGACCAGGCGTCTGAGGAGCTGGGGGCCGAGCCAGGGGCGGCCGGCGCGCAGGGTGAGCAGGCCGGGGTGCTCGGTGAGCAGCTGGTAGAAGCCGCTGAAGCGGGTTTCGGTCGCTGTGGCCCAGCCGGTGTCCGGAGGGATGTCCGGCAGGGCGGAGGCGAGGTGGTCGGCGCAGAGGTCCAGGAGCCCGGCGATGTCGGTGCAGCGGCGCTGGACGGTGGTGTGGGCGATGTCGAGTTTCGCGGCCAGGGTACGGAAGCTCAGGGCCTGAGGACCTTCCTGATCGATGATCAGCAGGGCTGTCCCAGCGATGAGTTCGGGTGTGGCGCGTTCCAGTGACGCGGATTGCCTGGGCATAGGAACCAGCGTACGGTACACCGTATCTGTCACGGAATGCTTAACTCTCCTCACTCGGAGGCACCTCATGCCCCGCGTGCTCGACCCTCTGTTCACCGCCGCGGACGCCCCGGCATTCACCGGCCGCCACCTGGCCAGACTCGCGGCCGGCACGCTCGCCGCTGTCCGGGTCCCCGGCCTTCTCGACCCCGGTACGTGCGAGGCCGCGCTGGCCGCGGCGGACCGGCTGCCGGCCACCGCGTATGACCCGGCCCGGGTGCCGACG
>NZ_FMDK01000727.1 GCF_900091995.1 Streptomyces sp. MnatMP-M17 | reverse complement strand
AGCGTGGACTGACGGCGTCGGCTGGCGTACCAGACCAGCCCGGCCGTCGCTGCCGCCGCGCCCACGGCCGCGGCCGCGACCAGCGCCGGGCGGGGCGGCATGGAGAAGGCGGGCAATCGCTGCTTGAGCCGGACTGGTCGGCTGAAGACGAGAATCGGCCAATCCCGGGACAGTGCCTCGCGCCGCAGCGCACGGTCCGGGTTGACGGCGTACGGGTGGCCGACCGACTGGAGCATCGGTACATCGGTGATGGAGTCGCTGTATGCGTAGCAGCGGGACAGGTCGTATCCCTCGGACTCGGCGAGTGCCTTGATCGCCTCGGCCTTGGTCGGTCCGTACGCGTAGTACTCCACCTCGCCCGTGAAACAGCCGTCGTCGCCGACGACCATACGGGTGGCCACCACGCGGTCGGCTCCGAGCAGCTCGCCGATGGGCTCCACGACCTCGGCGCCGGAGGTGGAGACGATCACCACATCGCGGCCCGCGGTGTGATGGTCCTCGATGAGGGAGGCGGCCTCGTCGTAGATGATCGGGTCGATCAGGTCGTGGAGTGTCTCGGCGACAATCTCTTTGACCTGCTGGACGTTCCAGCCTTTGCAGAGCGCGGAGAGGTACTCCCGCATCCGTTCCATCTGGTCGTGATCGGCGCCTCCCGCGAGGAAGACGAACTGCGCGTACGCGGTGCGCAGTACGGCGCGGCGGTTGATCAGACCGCCTTGGTAGAAGGACTTGCTGAAGGTCAGTGTCGATGACTTCGCAATGACCGTCTTGTCCAGGTCAAAGAAGGCTGCTGTGCGCGGCAAGGAGTGGTTTTCCACGAGGCAGAGCATATGCGCCCACCATTCGGCGTAAGCTCGGGCGCGTGGGTTTGCCTGAGAAGGCTCTCGGGTACACCATGGAAGTCACGGATCGTTCGCGACCGTGCTAACCCGGTCCGGCTCCTCCCCCCCCGAGTCGGCCGTGGGGACGACCCCCGCTCTCCCCCCCGGCGGGGGTCGTCGCATGTCCGGACGCGTTTTGGACTCTCCAGCACACCGTCCTCCTCTGCTCGATGGTTCTGTGCGACGGCCTCACTCCATGTATACGCGTCACCGTCCGTAGTCGATGTGCTGCTCTCCGGAAGTCACCGGTATGAGCGAGCGGGATATTCACAACTGGTGAGTTGTCCACAGTTTTCGAGCAAGATCCACACGATTTTCCGTTCCGTTGCACGGTGATTCCCGTCGTGAAGTTCACAGAAGCCGGAATCACCGATACCGGATGAGTGCGAGATCGCGAGAGAGCGTTCGCAGTTCCGGATTGGGGCGTAGATGGATAGGGGCGGAGATCGTGGCTGGATCCATGACATCCGAGCGGTCGGATGTGACCGGAGGACGCGGGACGGGACCGCTGATCGTCACCGAGGATGTGGAGCTGCTCGACGATCTGCTGCGGTTGTGTGCCGCGGCCGGCGCCGAGCCTCAAGTGCATCACTCGGTGCCCGAGCGAGCGGAATGCTGGGACGACGCGCCGATGGTGCTCGTCGGGGACGACGCGGCGGCCCGCTGCCGCGGTGCCACCCGCAGACGGGGCGTGATGCTCGTAGGACGGGATCAGGACGATCCCGATGTATGGCGGCGGGCGGTGGAGATCGGCGCCGACTGCGTGCTGCGGCTGCCCGACGCGGAGAGCTGGCTCGTCGACCGGATCGCGGACGCCGCCGAGGGTGTGGGCCGACAGGCGCTCACGGTCGGCGTGATCGGCGGGCGGGGCGGCGCCGGGGCCTCGACGCTGGCCTGTGCCCTGGCCGTGACCGCCGCGCGGACCGGCCGGCGCACGATGCTCATCGACGGCGATCCGCTCGGTGGTGGGCTCGATGTGCTGCTCGGCGGGGAGCAGACGGAGGGCAGACGTTGGCCGGATTTCGCGGCATCCAAAGGGCGGGTCGCGGGCGGCGCGCTGGAGGAGTCGCTGCCCCGCCTCCATGAGCTGCGGGTGCTGAGCTGGGATCGCGGCGACTCGGTGGTGATCCAGCCGGAGGCCATGCGGTCGGTGCTCGCCGCCGCCCGCAGAGGCGGCGGTGTCGTGGTGGTGGATCTGCCGCGCCGGGTCGACGAGGCCGTGGCGGAGGCGCTGGCCCAGCTCGATCTGGGGCTGCTGGTGGTGCCCGCGGAGCTGCGGGCGGTCGCGGCGGCCCGCCGGGTGGCCTCGACGGTGAGCATGGTGCTCCAGGATCTGCGGGCGGTGGTCCGCGGTCCGTACGCGGCCGGGCTGGACGAGCGGTGGATCGCCGACGCGTTAAGGCTTCCGCTCGTGGGTGAACTGCCGCTGGAAGCCGGGCTGTCGCAGGACCAGGACGGCGGAGCGCCGCCGGGCTCCCGAGCGCGCGGACCGCTGGCGGCGTTCTGTACGGCTTTCTGGGAGCGGGCCCTGGCCGCGGACGGGAGCGTGACGTCATGACGGCGGTGACGGCCGCGGGCGGCCTGCTGGACGCCGTACGGCAGCGGCTCGCGGAGAGCGGCGCGGATCCGACGCCGGCGAGGGTGGCCGCCGCGTTACGGGCCCAGGGGCGGCTGCTGGGGGACACGGAAGTGCTGGGCGCCGCCGAGGAGTTGCGGTCCGAGCTGGTGGGGACTGGGCCACTGGAGCCGCTCCTCGCCGATCCGTCGGTGACTGATGTGCTGGTCTCGGCGCCCGACCGGGTGTGGGTGGACCGGGGCGGCGGGCTGGAGCTGACCGCCGTGTCGTTCGCCGACGCGGCCTCCGTACGGAGGCTGGCGCAGCGGCTCGCCGCGGTGGCCGGGCGCCGACTGGACGACGCGCGGCCCTGGGTGGACGCCCGGTTGCCCGACGGGACACGTATGCACGCGGTACTGCCGCCGGTGGCACCGGCCCACGGCGTTCTCGCTGGCGGAGCTGACCGAGGCGGGGACGGTGCCACCAGGCGGTGAGCGTGTGTTGCGGGCGCTGATCGAGGCCCGGCTGTCGTTCCTGATCAGCGGAGGCACGGGAACAGGGAAGACGACTCTTTTGTCCACTCTGCTCGGCCTGGTCGGGGCACGCGAACGGATCGTACTGGCCGAGGACTCCGCGGAGTTGAGGCCCGACCATCCGCATGTGGTGCGGCTGGAGGGCCGGCCGGCGAACCAGGAGGGCGCGGGACTGGTCGAACTGCGGGATCTGGTCCGGCAGGCGCTGCGGATGCGGCCGGACCGACTGGTCGTCGGCGAGGTCAGAGGCCATGAGGTCACCGAATTGCTGGCCGCTCTGAACACGGGGCACGAAGGCGGCTGCGGCACCGTGCATGCCAATACGGCGACGGACGTTCCCGCACGGCTGGAGGCCCTGGGGACGGCGGCGGGCCTCGACCGGGCGGCGCTGCACAGCCAGTTGGCCGCCGCGCTCTCGGCCGTGATCCATCTGGTGAGGGACCGCGACGGGCGCCGGAGGATCGCCGAAGTGCATGTGCTGGAGCGGGACGCCGCGGGGCTGGTGGTGCCGGTGCCCGCGCTGCGCTGGGGCGCCGATGCCTTCACGTACGAGCGCGGCTGGCCGCGACTGCGGGCGCGGATCGGAGGCGCGCTGTGACATCCCTGTGGATGGTGGTCTGGGTGGGCTCGGCGGCCCTGTGCGCGGGAGCCGCGGCCTGGCTGACGGTCGGGCACGCGCGGGGGCTGCGCCGGGCCGTGCTGCTGTTCGGGAACGGCGGCGGGCCGGACGACACCGCGCTGTGGGTCCCTTGGCGGCGCTGGACGGCGAAGGCCCATCGACGGGTGCGAAGGCTCGGGCGGGAGTGGCTCTGTCTGCTACCGGCTCTGGTGCTCGCCGTGCTGGGAGAGTCGGTGCTGCCGCTGATCGGGGGCGCGCTGGCGGTACCGCTGATGAGACGGAGCCTGCGGTCGCGGGAGCGGAAGAGAGCCGGGGAGCGGCGGGCCGACGGGGTTGTCGCGCTGTGCGGCACGGCGGCGGGCGAGCTGAGGGCCGGTCTCCAGCCCACGCAGGCCCTGTTGGCCGCCTCGGGGTCCACGGGCGGGCTGGGAGGCGCTGAGACCGCCGTGCTGGCCGCCGCGCGGTTCGGTGGCGACGTACCGGGCGCTCTGCGTCTGGCGGCCCGTGAGCCGGGCGCTGACGGGCTTGTGGGGCTCGCCGCCTGCTGGCGGGTGGCCGTGGACGGCGGTGCGGG
>NZ_FMDK01000631.1 GCF_900091995.1 Streptomyces sp. MnatMP-M17 | reverse complement strand
GGGGCCCGCCACCCGCCCCGCCTCCACACCGCGGCGGTAGCGGATATGGCTGGCCAGAATCATCATCCAGGTCCAGATGCCGGCCGCGGTGGCCACGGAGGTCACATAGCCGAAGGCCTTTTCCGGGACGACATAGTTGAGGACCACACCGATGCCCATCAGCCCGGCGGAGACGGTGATGCCGAGGGCCGGCGTCTTACGGGAGTTGAGCCTGCCGAAGACCGTGGGCGCCTCGCTGTTGGCGGCGAGGTCGCGCAGCATTCGGCCGGTCGAGTACATCCCGGAGTTGCAGGAGGAGAGCGCGGCGGTCAGTACGACGAAGTTGACGATGCCCGCCGCCAGCGGGATGCCCATCTTCTCGAAGGCGTGCACGAACGGGCTGTTGCCCGCGGAGAACTCGGTCCACTTGACGACGGCGAGGATGACGGAGAGCGCGCCGACATAGAAAACGATGATGCGCCAGGGCAGTGTGTTGATGGCCTTGGGCAGCGTCTTCTCGGGATTCTCGGACTCGCCCGCGGTCACACCGACCAGTTCGACGGCGAGATAGGCGAACATCACGCCCTGAAGAGTCATCAGGCTGGAGCCGATGCCGTTCGGGAAGATCCCGTCGTGTGCCCAGAGGTTGGAGGCGGCGGCGGTCTGACCGGCGTCCGAGAAGCCGATGGTGAGAACGCCCAGACCGATGACGATCATGCCGATGATCGCGGTGACCTTGATCATCGAGAACCAGAACTCAACCTCGCCGAAGATCTTCACCGAGATCAGATTGACGCCGAAGAGGACCACCAGGAAGACCAGCGCGCTGACCCACTGAGGGATCTGCGGGAACCAGAAGTGGATGTAGATCGCGGCGGCGGTCAGTTCCGCCATCCCGGTGACGACCCACATCAGCCAGTACGTCCAGCCGGTGGCGAAGCCGAAGAACGGGCCGAGGAACTCCCGGGCGTACTCCGCGAAGGAGCCCGAGACCGGCCGGTAGAGCAGCAGTTCGCCGAGCGCCCGCATGATGAAGAAGATCACGACGCCGGCGAGGGCGTACATGAGGATGATGCTGGGGCCCGCCTTGGCGATATTGGCTCCGGCGCCCATGAAGAGTCCGACACCGATCGCGCCGCCGATGGCGATCATCTGGACCTGACGGCTGCCGAGTCCCCGTTCGTAGCCCTCTTCGGCCGGGCCGCCTCCGGTGGGTCCTGCCGTGGCGCGGTCACCGCCGTATTCCTTGTCGACCTGGGCAGAGGTCATGTCGTTCGCCCTTTCTCCATACCGATCCGCGCCGGACGTCGGCCGCGGACCGGTTCGTGATCCCCCCGGATACGGATGGAGTGCCGCCGGCGGTCGGCCGGCGAAGGCACCCCCGGGGACAGGGGTGGAGTCCCCGGGGGGCCGTGAAGATTTACCACGGCGACAGGGGTCACCGGCGGACGGTTCTGTGGCACAGCCCACAGGAAGAAGTGGAGGAATCAGGCCGCGAACCGCAAAGGTCGCCGGAGCGGTGATGTGATCGTTATGCCGAATTGAGCGTCAGTTGAGCGTACGGAAGAGGGCCGGACGGGGACCGCCGTATGACATCCCGGCGCCGCGGGCCCGCAACATCCGGGCAGGCCGGTTCCTTGGTGTCACATCACCCGGACGGAGGAACGAGCGGCGGCCCTCAGGGCATCAGAGCAATCAGGCCCTCAGGGCATCAGCGTTTCGACGAGCGACTCCTGGAGCGATCCGAGCCAGAGATACGCCATCACCATCGGCTTGCGCGGATCGGAGTCCGGCAGCCGGTACAGCTCGTCGCTCTCGTCCTCGTCCGTGACCTCCAGACGCGTACCGATCGTCAGCCGCAGATCGTTGAGCGCGCCGAGCCAGTGCAGACAGTCGTCGGGCGTCAGCTTGAGCACGGCGCCGCCCTCGCCCGCCGAGGCGAGCCCGTCCAGCGTACGGACCAGCGCCATCCCGTCCTCGCGCTTGCGGCCACGCAGATCGTTCTCCGTGAACCGTCTGAACTCGGCGGAGAACTCCTTGAGTTCGTCGTCGTCATCGCCGTACGCGTCCGGGAAGAGCCGGGCCAGCGCCGGATCCTCGGGCGGCTCGCTGGGGCCTTCGGCGAAGAGCGAGGCGAGCGGATCCTCGCCCTGGGCAGGCTCGTCACCGGGCCCGATCAGCTCCAGGAGCTGTACGGCCAGGGAGCGCAGGATCGAGATCTCCACCTCGTCGAGCGCGACGGCCGCGCCGCCGCCCGGGATCGCCTCGAACTGGCCGGCCATCAGATCCGGTCCTGGGAGAGAGTGGCCCAGAGCCCGAACCCGTGCATCGCCTGCACATCGCGCTCCATCTCCTCGCGGCTGCCGCTGGAGACGATCGCGCGGCCCTTGTGGTGGACGTCGAGCATCAGTCGGTGCGCCTTGTCCTTGGGGTAGCCGAAATAGGTCTGGAAGACGTAAGCCACATAACTCATGAGGTTGACGGGATCGTTGTGGACGATCGTCACCCACGGCACATCGGGTTCCGGGACGGCGAAGGTCTCCTCGGCCGATTCGGGGCGTTCGATCTCAGTGGGAGCAACACTCACGGTTCCGGACGACCTTCTTCTCTGCCGGGCTTCTCTGCCGGGTCATGGCTCTGCCACGTCACAGCGTCACATGACCCATGCTGCCACCAGGGACGGCCTGTCGCACAAACGGCCACGCAGAAATCGTCACTCTGACGAGAGGGCAGGGTAGAATTCTTGTTATGAACACAGCGGATCTTGGACTGCCGGTCGATGTCCCGTCGACCGCGCTCTTCACCGATCAGTATGAGCTGACGATGCTCCGAGCGGCTCTCCAGGCCGGTACGGCCGACCGCCGTTCGGTCTTCGAGGTCTTCACCCGGCGGCTGCCCGAGGGCCGCCGCTACGGAGTGGTGGCGGGCACCGGACGGGTCCTGGACGCCGTGGAGAACTTCCGCTTCGACGCGGACGTCCTCGGCTTCCTGCGGGCCAACCAGGTGGTCGACGAGGAGACGCTCGGCTGGCTCGCCTCGTACCGCTTCGGCGGCGACATCTGGGGCTATCCCGAGGGCGAGGTCTACTTCCCGGGCTCGCCGATCCTGCGGGTGGAGGGCTCCTTCGCCGAGTGCGTGCTGCTGGAGACCGTGATCCTGTCGATCCTCAACCATGACTCGGCGATCGCCGCCGCGGCCTCGCGGATGTCGGCGGCGGCGGGCGGGCGCGGGCTGATCGAGATGGGCGCGCGCCGTACGCACGAGCTCTCCGCGGTCGCCGCAGCGCGCGCCGCGTATGTGGGCGGCTTCGACACCACCTCGGACCTGGCGGCCGGCTTCCGGTACGGCATTCCGACGGTGGGTACGAGCGCGCACGCCTTCACCCTGCTGCACGACAGCGAGCGCGATGCCTTCCAGGCGCAGGTGAACGCGCTCGGGCGCGGTACGACACTGCTGATCGACACGTTCGACGTGCCCGAGGCCGTACGGACCGCCGTGGAGATCGCCGGGCCCGAGCTGGGCGCCGTCCGTATCGACTCCGGCGATCTGCTGCTGGTCGCGCACCGGGTACGGCAGCAGCTCGACGAGCTGGGCGCGGTGAACACCAAGATCGTGGTCACCTCCGACCTGGACGAGTACGCGATCGCCTCGCTGGCGGCGGCGCCGGTGGACGCGTACGGCGTGGGCACCCAGCTCGTCACCGGCAGCGGTCAGCCGACCTGCTCCATGGTCTACAAGATCGTCGCCCGGGCGGTGTCGGCGGATCCGAAGGCGCCGCTCCAGCCGGTGGCGAAGAAGTCGCTGGGCGGAAAGACCTCGGTGGGCGGGCGCAAGTGGGCCGCGCGGCGGATGGACGCGCGGGGCTACGCCGAGGCCGAGGTGCTCGGCACCGGCGCTGTGCCGGCGGACCTGCTGGACCGGCAGCTCCTGGTGCAGCTCGTCAAGGGCGGCGAGATCGTGGCCCGGGAACCGCTGGACGTGGCGCGGTCCCGGCACTTCGCGGCGCGGGCCGCGCTGCCGGTGTCGGCGACGCAGCTCTCCCGTGGCGAGCCGGTGATCCCGACCGAGTACATATGAGGCGCGTGGGGCGGTGGTGGCGGGTGTCCGGCTCTTCCCGCGACGGTGGCGGAGTCTCTAGGCTCAGCACACCTTTCAGCCGCTCGTCCGGTCGCAGTCCTGTCCCGTTCGCCCGCACTTCCGCCGAAGGATGACCGTCATGCACCGCGTGTTGCTCGTCGTGGACGTACAGAACGACTTCTGTGAGGGCGGCAGTCTGGCGGTGACAGGAGGCTCCGAGGTCGCTGCCGCCATCACCGATCTGATCGGCCAGGCCTCCGCCGGATACCGGCATGTGGTCGCCACCCGGGACCATCACATCGACCCGGGCGACCACTTCGCCCACGCTCCGGAGAGCCCCGACTTCGTCACCACCTGGCCGGTGCACTGTGTGGCGGGCACGGAGGGCGCGGGCTTCCATCCCAACTTCGCGCCGGCCGTCGCCTCCGGCGCGATCGGCGCGGTCTTCGACAAGGGCGCGTATTCGGGCGCGTACAGCGGTTTCGAAGGACTCGACGAGAACGGTGTCGGGCTCGCGGACTGGCTCCGGGCCCGTGAGGTCACGGACATCGACGTGGTCGGGATCGCCACGGACCACTGCGTCCGGGCGACGGCACTGGACGCGGCCCGTGAGGGCTTCGCCACGCGCGTGCTGCTGGATCTGACGGCGGGCGTGGCCGTCGAGACCACGGAGCGGGCGCTGGAAGAGATGCGGGCGGCGGGAGTGGAGCTGTCCGGCGAGAGCCGGTGGTCACGGCCCGTCTGACTCCGCCCACCCCGCGCGGCACGCCTGAGGCGCCCTCCGACGCCTCCACGCGCCCTGGCGACACCCCGGTGGCCCAGAGGTCCGGCGACGGCGCGCAGGGCCCTCCTGGGGCCCGCCGGCACGCAGCCCCGCCCGCCCCGGACCTTCTAGTACCCCGGGTAACCCGCGCTCGCCGGGCCCGCCGCCGGGCGCAGGAGTGCCCGTATCGGCTGCCC
>NZ_FMDK01001039.1 GCF_900091995.1 Streptomyces sp. MnatMP-M17 | reverse complement strand
AGATCGGCGAGTACGGTGCCGTGCTTGTCCAGGACGACCGTGCCGTCGGGCACCGGCAGGACCAGGTCCTGTCCGTCCTTGCCCGAGCGGTTGCCGCCCTCGCCCGGCTTGCCGTTGGTGGCCTTGCGGTGCGGCGAGTGGTGATAGTCGAGCAAGGTCGTCACGGACTGGTCGACGACGAGGATGACATCGCCGCCACGGCCGCCGTTGCCGCCGTCGGGACCGCCCAGCGGCTTGAACTTCTCACGGTGTACGGAGGCGCAGCCGTGGCCTCCGCTACCCGCGGCGACATGCAGCTCGACGCGGTCCACGAAGGTGGTCATGGGATTGCCTCCAGTACGTACGGAAATGTCTTCGGTGGAACACGCGAAGGGCGGACCCGCTTCCCGGCCGGGAAGTGAGGTCCGCCCTCGCGAGAAAACCGCTCTACGGGTGCCTGACTACTCGGCGACCGGAACGATGTTCACGACGTTACGGCCACGGCTGGTGCCGAACTGCACCGCACCGGCGTTCAGTGCGAACAGCGTGTCGTCGCCGCCACGGCCGACGCCGGAGCCCGGGTGGAAGTGCGTGCCGCGCTGGCGGACGAGGATCTCACCGGCGTTGACGACCTGACCGCCGAAGCGCTTCACGCCGAGCCGCTGAGCATTCGAGTCGCGCCCGTTCCGAGTGGACGATGCGCCCTTCTTGTGTGCCATGTCTCCTCAGTCCCTTACTTCGCAGCCGCGGGGATACCGGTGACCTTGATCGCCGTGTACTGCTGACGGTGACCCTGGCGACGGCGGTAGCCGGTCTTGTTCTTGTAGCGAAGGATGTCGATCTTCGCGCCCTTGTGGTGGTCCACGACCTCGGCCGTGACCTTGATGCCGTCCAGCACCCACGGGTCGCTGGTCACGGCATCGCCGTCGACCACGAGCAGGGTCCTGAGCTCCACTGTGTCGCCGACCTTGGCGGTGGAAATCTTGTCAACCTCAACGATGTCACCGACAGCAACCTTGTGCTGGCGGCCACCGCTGCGCACGATGGCGTACACGCGGATCTCACTCTCGCTCGGAACGGAACTCCTGATGCCAGCCGCCCGCACGGGCCGGGGCCCATGACGATCCTGACAGGACGAGCGGCCTCCCCCGGAAGCCGGGAGGTGGGTGCTCAGGAGTGGGCGCGCATTGGAACACGCCGAAGGTTTAGAGTACGGGCCGCCTGTGCAGGGGGTCAAACCAGGTCCGGCGCCGGACGGACCGCTCCTGCGGCCCGTCCGGCGCCGGAGCCCTAC
>NZ_FMDK01000630.1 GCF_900091995.1 Streptomyces sp. MnatMP-M17 | reverse complement strand
CCGGGCTGCGGCTCGGCACGGGCGAGCGGAGTCTGGGCGCGGAGGGCTACCGGCTGGAGTCCGGGCGGCGCGGTGTCACGATCACCGCCCGTGAGCCCGCCGGACTCTTCCACGGCGTCCAGACACTGCGCCAGCTGCTGCCCGCCTCGGTGGAGAAGCGCGGCGCGCAGCGCGGTCCCTGGAAGGTCGCGGGCGGCACCATCACGGACAGCCCGCGCTATGCCTACCGGGGCGCGATGCTCGATGTCTCACGCCACTTCCTGACGGTCGATCAGGTCAAGCTCTATATCGACCAGCTGGCGCTCTACAAGATCAACAAGCTGCATCTGCACCTCTCCGACGACCAGGGCTGGCGGATCGCCGTCGACTCCTGGCCGAGGCTGGCCACATACGGCGGTTCCACCCAGGTCGGCGGCGGTCCAGGCGGCTACTACACCAAGGCCCAGTACCGCGATCTGGTGCGCTACGCGGACTCCCGCGAGCTGGAGGTCATCCCGGAGATCGACATGCCGGGCCACACCAACGCCGCGCTCGCCTCGTACGCCGAGCTGAACTGCGACGGTGTCGCGCCTCCGCTCTACACGGGCACGAGCGTCGGCTTCAGCTCGCTGTGCGTGTCGAAGCAGGTGACGTACGACTTCGTGGACGACGTGGTGCGCGAGCTGGCCGCGCTCACGCCGGGCAAGTACCTCCACATCGGCGGCGACGAGGCGCACGCCACCAGCCATGCCGACTATGTGGCCTTCATGGACCGGGCGCAGGCCGTCGTCCGGAAGTACGGCAAGACCGTCGTCGGCTGGCATCAGCTCACCGGCGCCACGCCGGTCGCGGGAGCCGTGGCCCAGTACTGGGGTTACGACGCCACGGGCGCCGCCGAGCGCGCGCAGGTCGCGGCGGCGGCCAAGAAGGGCACCGGGCTGATCCTCTCTCCGGCTGACCGCGTGTATCTCGATATGAAGTACGACAGAAGCACCGCGCTGGGCCAGTCCTGGGCCGGCTACACCGAGGTGGACCGTTCGTACGGCTGGGATCCGGCGACGTATCTCGCCGATGCGGGCGTGCCCGAGGACGCGGTGCTCGGAATCGAGGCGCCGCTCTGGACGGAAACGCTCGCCACCAGTGACCAGGTGGAGTTCATGGCGTTCCCGCGGCTGCTCGGTGTCGCGGAGCTGGGCTGGTCCCCGGCGGCCACGCACGACTGGGACACGTACAAGGTGCGGCTGGCGGCGCAGGGACCGCGTATGACGGCGCTCGGTATCGACTACTACCGCTCGCCGCTGGTGCCCTGGCCGACCGGCTGACGGACCCACGCGCGGCGGGTGCCGGGGACCGGCCGGCCCTCGGCGCCCGCCGCGTACCCGCCGTGCATCTGCCGCGTACCCGCCGCGTACCCGCCGTGCACCCGCCGCGCACCGTCGTCGCTCAGCCCGGCAGGCCCAGCTCCCGTGCGATCAGCATCCGCTGGACCTCGCTCGTGCCCTCGCCGATCTCCAGGATCTTGGAGTCGCGCCACATCCTGGCCACCGGATACTCGTTCATGAAGCCGTAGCCGCCATGGATCTGGGTGGCCTCGCGGGCGTTGTCGACGGCGACCGTCGACGAGTACAGCTTCGCCAGCGCCGCCTCCTTCTTGAACGGCTCACCGTGGACCAGCCGCGAGGCCGCGTCCCGCCAGCCGATCCGCGCCATGTGCGCGCGCATCTCCATGTCGGCGAGCTTGAACTGGATGGCCTGGTTGGCACCGATCGGCCGCCCGAACGCGTGCCGCTGCTTCGCGTACGCCACCGACTCGTCCACACAGCCCTGGGCGAGACCGGTCGCCAGCGCGGAGATCGCGATCCGGCCCTCGTCGAGGATACGGAGGAACTGGGCGTATCCCCGGCCCTCCTGGCCGAGCAGATTCGCCAGCGGGACCCGTACGTCCGAGAAGGACAACTCGCGGGTGTCCGAGGCGTTCCAGCCGACCTTGGAGTAGGGCGCGGCGACGGTGAAGCCGGGCGTTCCGGACGGGACGATGATCGAGGAGATCTCCGGACGGCCGTCCGCCTTGTGGCCGGTGACGGCCGTGACCGTGACCAGTCCGGTGATGTCCGTACCGGAGTTGGTGATGAAGCACTTGCTGCCGTTGATCACCCACATGTCGCCGTCGCGCACGGCGGTGGTGCGGGTGCCTCCCGCGTCGGAGCCTGCCTCCGGCTCCGTCAGCCCGAACGCGCCGAGCACCTCGCCCGAGCAGAGGCCCGGGAGCCACTCGCGCTTCTGCTCCTCCGTACCGAAGAGATGGATGGGCATGGCGCCGAGCGAGACTCCGGCCTCCAGGGTGATCGCCACGGAGGAGTCGACGCGTGCCAGCTCTTCGAGGGCGATACCGAGCGCGAGATAGTCGCCGCCCATACCGCCGTACTCCTCGGGGAACGGCAGACCGAACAGGCCCATCCGTCCCATCTCACGGACGATCTCGTACGGGAACTCGTGCCGCTCGTAGAAATCGCCGATCTTGGGCGCCACGACGTCATGGGCGAACTCCTCGACGGTGCGGCGCAGTTCTTCGTGCTCGGCGGAGAGCCGGTGGTCCAGGGACATGGGTGCGTCACTCCTTGTGGGAGAGGGCTCGGACGGTACGGGAGGGGCTGGGACGGCCCAGCCGTTCGGCCAGCCAGACGCTGGTGGCGGTGAGCTTGCCGAGATCGACGCCGGTCTCGATACCGAGGCCGTCGAGCATCCACACGAGGTCTTCGGTGGCGAGGTTTCCGGTGGCGCTCTTCGCGTACGGGCAGCCGCCGAGGCCGCCCGCGGAGGCGTCCACCGTGGTCACACCGTGCTGGAGCGCGGCGAAGGTGTTGGCGAGTGCCTGGCCGTAGGTGTCGTGGAAGTGCACACCGAGGGCATTGGTCGGCACGCCCTCCTCGTTCAGCTCGGCGAGGAGGATCTGTACATGGCCGGGAGTGGCGACGCCGATGGTGTCGCCGAGGCTCAGCTCGTCACAGCCCAGGTCCAGCAGGGCCTTGGCGACCCGGACGACCTGATGGACGGGGACGGGACCTTCCCACGGGTCGCCGAAGCACATGGAGAGATAGCCGCGGACATGGATCTTGTCCGCACGGGCCCGCTCGACCACCGGCGCGAACATGGCGAGCGATTCGTCGACCGTACGGTTGAGATTGGCCTTGGCGAAGGACTCGGTGGCGCTGCCGAACACGGCGATACGGCGGACACCGAGGGCGATGGCACGGTCGAGGCCACGGGAGTTGGGGACGAGGACGGGAAGCGCGACCTCCCCGCCCAGATCGCCGAGGAGAGGGAACAGCTCCTCGGCGTCGGCGAGCTGAGGCACCCAGTCGGGGCGTACGAGGCTGGTGGCCTCGATGGTGGTGAGCCCGGCGTGGGCGAGCCGGTGGATGAACTCGGCCTTCACCTCGGTCGGTACGACGGCCTTCTCGTTCTGGAGTCCGTCGCGCGCGCCCACCTCGTGGATACGCACCTGGGGCGGCAGTCCCTCCGCCGGAACGGCCATGGGCAGTCCGTCGGTCATGACTCCTCCTGAGGGATGGCGGTGTCCGTGGGCGCGGTCGGCGCGGTCGGCGCGAGGTCCTCCGGTGCGGGCGCCGGGGTGACGACCGCCAGGATCTGGTCCATGGCGACGGTGGAGCCGGGCGTGACATCCAGCTCGGTGACGGTGCCCGCGTGCGGCGCGGAGATGACGTGCTCCATCTTCATCGCCTCGACGACGAGCAGACTCTGCCCGGCCGCCACCTCGTCCCCGACCGCCACCTTGACCACGGTGACGGTGCCCGGCATGGGCGCGACCAGTGAGTCCACTCCGCCGCGCGCGCCGCTCCCGCGCAGGGCGGCCTCGACGGGATCGAAGTCCACCACATGCCAGCTCTCGCCGTCCCTGCCGAGCCAGTCGCCGGCCCGATGGAATGTGTGAGTCATCCCGTCAACGGTGACCGTGACCCGGGTGGACTCCACCTGGAACCTGTCCCCGGGCCGCATCTGGTGAGCGACGGGTTCGAGTCCCGTCACCCGCAACTGGTGTGTCACCGGGACGGGTTCGCCGCCCAGGCGCCAGCCGTTCGGTACGGAGAAGGGATCCACCCATCCCGCGCGCGCGGGCGGCCGAAGCTCCGTCTGGCGTACCGCTGCCGCCGCCGCGTAGATCTCCGGCGGGACTCCGTCCGGAAGCAGGGACGCCGTGTCCCGCTCCACCAGGCCCGTGTCGAGATCGCCCGCGATCACCGAGGGATGGGCGAGAAGCCGGCGGAGGAAGCCGGCGTTCGTGGGGACGCCCAGCGTGACCGTTCCGGCGAGGGCCGCCCGTAGTCTGCGCAGGGCGGTGGACCGGTCCGGGCCATGGGCGATGACCTTGGAGAGCATCGGGTCGTACGTACTGCCGACGTCCGAGCCCTCGGAGAGGCCCGAGTCCGTCCGTACGCCGTCGCCCTGCGGCTCGCGCAGCGCCAGGACCGTACCGCCGGTGGGCAGGAATCCGCGCGCCGGGTCCTCCGCGTAGATCCGGGCCTCCACGGCGTGACCGGTGAGGGCGATGTCGGCCTGGGCGAAGGGAAGCTCCTCGCCGGCGGCGACCCGTAGCTGCCACTCGACCAGATCGAGGCCCGTGACCAGCTCCGTGACCGGATGCTCCACCTGGAGGCGGGTGTTCATCTCCATGAAGAAGTACGAGGCCGGATCGCGGCCGGGCACGATGAACTCGACCGTCCCCGCGCCCGCGTATCCGCACGAGCGCGCCGCCTGGACCGCCGCCTCGCCCATCGCCGCGCGCGTCGCCTCGTCCAGCAGGACGGACGGCGCCTCCTCGATGATCTTCTGATGGCGGCGCTGGAGCGAGCACTCGCGCTCGCCGAGATGCACCACATTGCCGTGGGTGTCCGCCAGCACCTGGATCTCGATATGGCGCGGCCGGTCCACCCACCGCTCCACCAGCAGCGTGTCGTCCCCGAAGGAGGAGCGCGCCTCCCGGCGGGCCGCCGCGATCTCCTCGGCGAGCAGCGACTCCGCGCGCACCAGCCGCATGCCCTTGCCGCCGCCGCCCGCCGAGGGCTTGAGCAGCACCGGCATACCGATCTCCGCCGCCGCGGCGGCCAGTTCGCCATCGGTCAGACCGCTGCCCGAGGAGCCGGGCACCACCGGGACGCCCGCCGCCCGGACCGTCTCCTTGGCGCGGATCTTGTCGCCCATCAGCTCGATGGCGGAGGCGGGCGGCCCGATGAAGACCAGCCCGGCGTCCGCGCAGGCCCGCGCGAACGTCTCGTTCTCCGCGAGGAAGCCATAGCCCGGATGGACCGCCTGCGCTCCCGTACGGGCCGCCGCTGCCAGCAGCCTGTCCACGGAGAGATAGCTCTCGGACGCGGCGGCCGGGCCGATCCGTACGGCCGTGTCGGCCTCCCGCACATGCCGGGCGTCCGCGTCCGCGTCGCTGAAGACCGCGACCGAGCGCACCCCCAGAGCCCGCAGAGTACGGATGACACGCACCGCGATCTCGCCGCGGTTGGCGATCAGAACCGTGTCGAACATGCCCACCCTCACATCACATCCGGAAGACGCCGAAGCCGGGCGCCGCGCTGTCCCGCTGGGGCAGTGGGGCGTTGGCACACGCGGTCAGGGCCAGACCCACCACCTGCCGGGTCTCCAGCGGGTCGATCACACCGTCGTCCCAGAGGCGCGCGGTCGCGTAATAGGCGTTGCCCTGGGTCTCGTACTGCGCGCGGATCGGCGACTTGAACGACTCCTCGTCCTCGGCCGGCCACTCCTCGCCGCGCCCTTCGATCTGGTCGCGCTTGACCGTCGCCAGCACGGACGCGGCCTGCTCGCCTCCCATGACCGAGATCTTGGCGTTGGGCCACATCCATAGGAAGCGCGGCGAGTAGGCCCGGCCGCACATCGAGTAGTTGCCCGCGCCGTACGAACCGCCGATCACGACCGTCAGCTTCGGCACCCGCGCGCACGCCACGGCCGTCACCATCTTCGCGCCGTGCTTGGCGATGCCGCCCGCCTCGTAGTCCCTGCCGACCATGAAGCCGGAGATGTTCTGGAGGAAGAGCAGCGGGATACCGCGCTGGTCGCACAGCTCGATGAAGTGCGCGCCCTTCTGGGCGGATTCGGAGAACAGGATGCCGTTGTTGGCGATGATCCCGACGGGGTGCCCATGGATCCGCGCGAATCCCGTCACCAGTGTCGTACCGAACTCGGCCTTGAACTCGGCGAACCGCGAGCCGTCGACCAGCCGCGCGATGACCTCACGGACGTCGTAGGGCGTACGGGAGTCCACCGGCACCGCTCCGTACAGCCCGGCGGGATCGGCCTTGGGCTCCTCGACCGGCTCGACGGACCAGGGAAGCGCGCCGCGCGCGGGCAGCGTGGAGACGATGGTGCGCACGATCCGCAGCGCGTGCGCGTCGTCCTCCGCGAGATGGTCGGTGACACCGGAGATCCGGGAGTGCACCTCGCCGCCGCCCAGCTCCTCGGCCGTGACGACCTCGCCCGTCGCCGCCTTCACCAGCGGCGGCCCGCCCAGGAAGATCGTGCCCTGACCGCGCACGATCACCGCTTCGTCGCTCATCGCCGGGACATACGCGCCGCCCGCCGTGCAGGATCCGAGCACCGCGGCGATCTGCGGAATGCCGGCGCCGGACATCCTGGCCTGGTTGTAGAAGATCCGTCCGAAGTGGTCCCGGTCGGGGAAGACCTCGTCCTGCATGGGCAGGAAGGCGCCGCCGGAGTCCACCAGATACAGACACGGCAGTCTGTTCTCCAGGGCCACTTCCTGGGCGCGGAGGTGTTTCTTCACCGTCATCGGGTAATACGTGCCGCCCTTGACCGTGGCGTCATTGGCGACGATCACCACCTCACGGCCGCTGACCCGGCCGATCCCGGCGATCACTCCGGCGGCCGGGGCCGCGCCGCCGTACATCCCTTCGGCCGCGAGCGGCGCCAGCTCCAGAAAGGGCGAGCCCGGGTCGAGCAGGGTGTCCACGCGGTCGCGCGGCACCAGCTTTCCGCGCGCTGTGTGGCGCGCGCGGGCCTTCTCGCCGCCGCCCAGCCGCGCCGCGGCGAGCCGCGTGCGCAGACCGAGGGCCAGGTCCTCGTGCGCCGCCTCGTTGATCCGCCAGGCCTCGGCGGACGGATCCGCGGCGCTCGCCAGCACCGGTGCCTGCTGCATCGCTCGTAGCTCCTCGCTGGGCTCGCCGGGCACTCACCGGGTTAGTGAGCGTTAACGTTGTTGCCATAAGGTTAACGACCGCTAACAGCCCTGTCTAGAATGATTTCCCATGAGCACCAGGACCGCCGCCCCGACCCGCCGCGAGCAGATCCTCAAGCACGCAGCGCGCCTCTTCGCCGAGCGTGGATTCCACGGTGTCGGCGTCGATGAGATAGGAGCGGCCGTCGGTATCAGCGGTCCCGGGCTGTACCGCCATTTCACGGGCAAGGACGCGATGCTCGCCGAACTGCTCGTCGGTATCAGCGGACGGCTGCTGGACGGCGGCAGGCTACGCGTGCGCGTGGCCGGGACGGACGGCGACCCGGCCGCCCTGCTGGCCTCGCTGATCGACGGGCATATCGACTTCGCCCTCGACGACCGCCCGCTGATCACTCTCCACGACCGTGAGCTGGACCGCCTCAGGGACAGCGACCGCAAGCTGGTCCGACAGCTCCAGCGACAGTACGTGGAGCTATGGGTCGACGTCGTACGCAAGCTCTACCCGGACGTACCGGAAACCCAGGCCCGCGGCGCGGTCCACGCCGTCTTCGGCCTGCTGAACTCAACCCCACACCTCGGCGCCCCCGGCGGGGGCCCACCGAGCCGCACGGCAACGGAATCCCTCCTGCGCCGACTGGCCCACGGAGCTTTCGCGGCACTGGGCGACGAGGACCCGGTGCCGGGGTCGGTTTAGCGGCGGGGCCGGAGTGCTCATATGGTGCGCATGCTCACATGCCGCGATGGATATCCCGGCGGTTGCCGACTGCCAGCACCCATACGATCAACAGGCCGTCCTCGATCGTATAGACGACACGATGGTCGCCGACCCGGAGCCGCCACCGGGCGCTGTGGCCCTGTAGGGCTTTGATGTCAAAGGCTGCGGTGTCGCCTTCGTCCAGCGCCTTTTGGAGCTCGCTGAGCCGGTACAGAATCCGCAGGGCCTCGGGGCGGGAGATCTTGAGCATGTCCCGCTGCGCGTGCGGGGTGAACCGCGTGACGTATCCCATGGATCAGGCGTGGTGGGAGCGGAGCGCCTCAGCCATCTCCTCAGGTGAGATGGAGCCGGCTGTTCCCTCGGATTCGGCTTCGTCGGCCAGCCGGTTGAGCCAGGCGTCCTCGCTCCGTTCCGCGATCTCCCGCAGTCGCCGGTACTCGTCGATGTCGACCAGAACGGCTTCCTCCTTGCCGCGGCGGGTGATGACGGTGGGGGTGTCGTCCCGCCGTGCGCGGTCGATGACATCCGCCAGGTGGTTGCGGACTTCGGCCATGGATGCGACTACCGGCTCGCTCATGTAACAAATGTAGCGGATGTACATCTGACAGGAAGGTCATCCAGCGCTGCCCGGAGACCTGGACACCCACAGCCGGAGACCGGGACACCTGTAGTCGAAGGCCGGGACGCTCACGCCCGGAGGCCGGGACATCCGGCGCGCGGTGTGGGGCTGACGGCACAATGGGCTCATGCCGATACCCAGCCGCGCTGCCCTCGTCGACCACCTCGTCCGCACCCGTATCGCCGGAGACGTGGCCACTCCTCGCGACAACAATCTCTCCCACTACCGCAAGCTCGCCAACGGTGACCGCCACTACTGGCTGGGCCTGGAGCTGGGCGACCGCTGGACCGACGAGCAGGACGTCCTCGCCGTGATGGCCGAGCGGTGCGGTGTCAACGACGATCCCGAGCACCGGGCCGGCCAGGACACCATCGATCCCGAGCTGACCGTCGGCGCCCTGGAGCGGATGGCCGCCCGGCTGCGCAAGGCCGTTCTGGCCAGGGAGCGCGTACTGTTCGCGACCGGCCATCCGGGCGGGCTGCTCGACGTACACCGGCAGACCGCGGACGCGCTGCGGGCCGCGGGCTGCGAGATCGTACAGATTCCCGGCGGGCTCACCGCCGACGAGGGCATGGTCTTCCAGTTCGCCGATGTCGCGATGCTGGAGCGCGGCGCGACTCTCTGGCACACCCACTCGCCGGAGCCCATGCGGGCGATCCTGGACGCCCTGGAGGGCGAGGGCAGACCGCTGCCTGATCTGGTGGTCGCGGACCACGGCTGGGCGGGATACGCGGCCCAGCGGGGACTGGACTCGGTCGGATACGCGGACTGCAACGATCCCGCGCTCTTCCTCGCCGAGGCCGAGGGCACGATGGAGGTGACGGTCCCGCTGGACGACCATGTCACGGACCCGCGCTTCTACGACCCGATGACCGCGTATCTGCTGAACGAGGCCGATCTGCTCCGACGGTGACGTCCCGGACGGTGAGGTCCGGGACGACGACTTCCTGGGCTGTGGCGTCCGGTTGTGAGGGAGGGCTCAGGAGGGCGCTCAGAGGCCCATCGACTTGGCGATGATCATCTTCATGACCTCGCTGGTGCCGCCGTAGATACGGTTGACACGGTTGTCCGCGTACAGCCGGGCGATCGGATACTCGTTCATATAGCCGTAGCCGCCATGGAGCTGGAGGCACCGGTCTATGACGCGGTGCGCGACCTCGGTGGTGAAGAGCTTCGCGGACGCGGCCTCGGCGGCGGACAGTTCGCCCAGGTCATGGGCTTCCAGCGCGCGGTCGACGACGGCCTCCGCCGCGTCCACCTCGGCCTTGCAGGCGGCCAGTTCGAACTTGGTGTTCTGGAAGGACGCCACGGACTTGCCGAAGACCGTCCGCTCCTGCACGTACTGCTGTGCGAACCGCACCGCGGCGGCGGCCTGCGCGTAGGCGCCGACGGCGATGCCCAGACGCTCCTGAGGCAGATTCTGGCCGAGATAGGAGAAGCCCTTGTTCTCCTCGCCGAGCAGATCCCCGACCGGGACCTTCACATCGCTGAAGGACAGTTCGGCGGTGTCGGAGGTCTTCAGGCCCAGCTTGTCGAGCTTACGGCCGACCGCGTAGCCCTCGGACCTCGTGTCCACGACCAGCAGGGATATGCCATGACGCCGGTCGTCGGCGGTCGGGGCGGCGGTACGGGCGCAGACGATGACGCGGTCCGCGTGAACACCGCCGGTGATGAAGGTCTTGGCGCCGTTGAGCACATAGTGCGTACCGTCCTCGGAGAGCCGGGCGGTCGTCTTCATACCGGCCAGATCGGAGCCGGTGCCCGGCTCGGTCATGGCGATGGCGTACATGGTCCGGCCACTGACGAAGTCCGGCAGCCAGCGCTTCTTCTGCTCGTCCGTGGCATACGCCTTCAGATACGGCAGGCAGAGCGCCACATGGACGCCGGAGCCGCCGAAGGAGACGCCCGCGCGTGCGGCCTCCTCGGTCATGACCGCCTGGAACTTGAAGGACTCCTCGCCCGCGCCGCCGTACTCCTCCGGCACCTCGATCCCGAAGACGCCCAGCTCACCAAGCTTGTAGTAGAAATCGCGGGGCGCCTGGCCCGCCGCGTACCACTCGTCGTAGACCGGAACGACCTCGGCCTCGATGAAGGCGCGGATGGTCTCCCGGAACGCCTCGTGGTCCTCGTTGTAGACGGTACGACGCACGGGAAAACCTCCTGCGGTTCACGGGCCGGTGGCGCACGGCCGGCCTGGGCATTCGCCATGACTGGCCCGAGCTTCGATTAAGCGCTTGCTCAGGGAAAGTTACCCGGCGGTCAGTCAGAGTGTCCAGGGGTGTGGAAAACGTGGAACGGTCGTAGACGAGGCGCTCAGTTATCCACAGGGCTGAGGACAGGTTTTCCACAGGTCCAACCGCCTGTCGGGGCGCCGGTCCATTCTTGACGCAGCAAGACCGACCAGACCGACCAGAGCAAGACAGCACCAGGCGGAACAGTGCGGTGCCAGCAGTGCGCAGCCGCACGCATCACCCGGAAAGGCCCGACGATGAGCAGCAACGGACAGGTACACCCGGCCACGGCCGACCGTGAGGACGGCCCGCGCGGTCCCGTCGACTCGTCCCGTATCCCGCGGTACGCGGGCCCGGCCACGTTCGCCCGGCTGCCCAGGCTGGACGAGGTCGGCACCGCCGATGTCGCCGTCGTCGGCGTCCCTTTCGACAGCGGCGTCTCCTACCGGCCGGGCGCCCGGTTCGGCGGCAACGCGATCCGCGAGGCGTCGCGGCTGCTGCGCCCGTACAACCCGGCCCAGGACGCCTCGCCCTTCGCGCTCGCGCAGGTCGCGGACGCCGGGGACATCGCCGCCAATCCGTTCCGTATCGACGAGGCCGTCGAGACCATCGAGGCCGCCGCCGACGAACTGCTCGGCACCGGCGCGCGTCTGATGACGCTCGGCGGCGACCACACCATCGCGCTGCCTCTGCTGCGCTCGGTGGCGAAGAAGCACGGACCGGTCGCGCTGCTCCACTTCGACGCGCACCTCGACACCTGGGACACCTACTTCGGCGCCGCGTACACACATGGCACGCCGTTCCGCCGGGCCTTCGAGGAGGGCATCCTCGACACGGAGGCGCTCTCCCATGTCGGCACCCGCGGCCCGCTGTACGGGAAGAAGGATCTGGACGACGACGCCAGGATGGGCTTCGGCATTGTCACCTCGGCCGATGTGATGCGCCGTGGGGTGGACGAGGTGGTCGACCAGCTACGGCAGCGCATAGGGAACCGCCCGCTGTACATGTCCGTCGACATCGATGTGCTCGATCCTGCGCACGCGCCCGGCACCGGCACGCCCGAGGCCGGCGGGCTCACCTCCCGCGAGCTGCTGGAGATTGTCCGGGGACTGGCGTCCTGCGATCTGGTCTCGGCGGATGTCGTCGAGGTCGCACCCGCGTACGACCACGCCGAGATCACCTCCGTCGCCGCCTCCCACACGGCGTACGAACTGACCACGCTCATGGCCCGAGGGATAGCGGAGGCCCGCACCGACGTCGAGCTCCGGAGCACAGAGCCGACGCATTCCTGAGCGCGAACACCACGTGAGCACGAACACGATTTGGTCTCGGTCAGCAATTGTGTTCGAGCCCATACAACCATTGACCCGTCCCTGTGCATCATGTCTGCGAGCGCGCCGTGCGGCGCGCTCGTTGACGCGACAGGGGCAGGGGCGGGACTCACTTCATGACTCACCAGCGAATATCCTGGCGCGCCCGTGGCGCGCTCTCCGTCGCCCTCGCCGTGGGGCTCGTACCGGTCGTCGCGGGAGCGGCGCCCGCCGTGGCCGCGACTCCGGCCGTCGGCTGTACCTCGGGCAGGGCGGGCCTCGCCGCCAAGCTGACCAAGGACATCACGGCGGCGCTCAAGTCCAGGAAGTCCACCACCGCCGTCGCGGTCTACGACCGCACGACCAATACGCGCTGCACCCTGCGCGCCACGCAGAAGTTCGACTCCGCCAGCGTGGTCAAGGTCACCGTCCTCGCGACGCTGCTCTGGGACGCGAAGAAGGCGAACCGCTATCTGACGCAGCGTGAGGTCGACCTCACGACGGCCATGATCACCAAGTCGGACAACGCGGCCACCAGCACCCTGTGGAAGCAGCTCGGTCTGACCAAGGTCAAAGGCTTCCTCAAGGCCGCCGGGATGACCCAGACCACTCCGGGCGCGAACGGTTCCTGGGGCCTCACCCAGATCACCGCGCGTGACGAGCAGCAGCTCCTGACCCTGGTGACCGCCAAGAACACCGTCCTCAGCGACAACGCCCGCAGCTACATCCTGGACCGGATGCGCCGGGTCGTCTCGTCCCAGCGCTGGGGCGTCCCGGCGGGCGCTCCGGCCTCCGCCACCGTCCAGCTCAAGAACGGCTGGCTCCAGCGGTCCACGCACGGCTGGCGCGTACACAGCATCGGCGCGTTCACCGGCAAGGGCAACAACTATCTGATCACCGTGCTCACACACGACAACAAGACCATGAACGACGGCATCAACACCATCCAGGCCGTCGCCCGGGCCGTCCACAAGGATCTCGCCGCGGCGAAGTGAGGGCCCGGCGGCGGAGACGCAGACCGGTCTCCGGTCCTAGGACCGGAGACCGGTCTCCACCGCTCTTTGTTGCGGAGGGATGAAATCCGCCGCCGCCCGCGTTGGGCCTTCCGGCAGATCAGGACGATCGGGAGGCATCAGTGGCGGCGGAGCAGGGCTGGGCACGGCGGCTGGCCGGATACGCGTGGCGCTACCGGCGCAATGTGATCCTGGCGCTCGGTTCGTCGCTGGCCGGTATGGCGGTGATGGCACTCGTCCCGCTGATCACCAAGGTCGTCATCGACGATGTGATCGGGGACGGCCGGCGCTCCCTCCTGGTCTGGACGGGTCTGCTGATCCTCGCCGCGCTCGCCGTCTACGCGGCCACCTACGTACGGCGCTACTACGGCGGCCGGCTCGCGCTCGACGTCCAGCACGATCTGCGTACGGACATGTACGACACGATCGCCCGGCTCGACGGGCGGCGCCAGGACAGTCTCTCCACCGGACAGGTCATCGGCCGCGCCACCAGCGACCTCCAGCTCATCCAGGGCCTGC
The DNA here is from genome assembly GCF_900091995.1 of Streptomyces sp. MnatMP-M17. Classification (GTDB taxonomy): domain Bacteria; phylum Actinomycetota; class Actinomycetes; order Streptomycetales; family Streptomycetaceae; genus Streptomyces. Next base: position 3,261 of record NZ_FMDK01000630.1, on the reverse strand, counting down.
TCTTCATGCTGCCGATGACCATCGGCAATGTCCTGCTGTTCCTGATATCCCTGGTGATCATGGCGTGGCTGTCACCGCCGCTGACCCTGGTCGCCCTGGCCGTGGCCCCGGCCGTCTGGTACATCGCCCGCCGCAGCCGCGCCCGGCTGCATCCCGCCACCTGGTACGCCCAGTCACAGGCCGCCGCCGTCGCCGGAGTCGTCGACGGAGCCGTCTCCGGGGTCCGGGTCGTCAAGGGCTTCGGGCAGGAGGAGCAGGAGACCGGGAAACTCCGCGAGGCCGGCCGCAGGCTCTTCGCCGGACGGCTGCGCACCATCAGACTCAACGCCCGTTACACCCCGGCGCTCCAGGCCGTTCCCGCGCTCGGACAGGTCGCGATGCTGGCGCTCGGCGGCTGGCTGGCCACCCGCGGTCAGATCACTCTCGGTACGTTCGTCGCCTTCTCCACCTATCTCGCGCAGCTCGTCGGCCCGGTCAGGATGCTCGCCATGGTGCTGACCGTCGGCCAGCAGGCGCGGGCCGGCGTGGAGCGCGTACTGGAGCTGATCGACACCGAGCCGACTCTCCAGGACGGCACCAAGGAACTGCCGGCGGACGCCATGACCTCCGTCGAGTTCGACGACGTGTCGTTCGCGTACGACGACGGCAGGCCCGTACTCGACGGCTTCTCGCTGGAGATCCGGCCCGGCGAGACCGTCGCCGTCGTCGGCTCCTCCGGCAGTGGCAAGTCCACGGTCTCGCTGCTGCTGCCCCGCTTCTACGACGTGACGCACGGCGCGGTCCTCGTCGGCGGCCATGACGTACGCGAGCTGACTCTCGACTCGCTGCGGGCCGCGATCGGTCTCGTACCGGAGGACAGCTTCCTGTTCTCGGACACCGTCCGTGCCAATGTCGCCTACGGAAAGCCGGACGCCACCGAGGAGGAGATCCTCAAGGCCGCCCGCGCCGCTCAGGCCCATGGCTTCATCAGCCAACTGCCCAATGGCTACGACACCAAGGTGGGCGAGCAGGGCCTCACCCTCTCAGGCGGCCAGCGCCAGCGCATCGCCCTGGCCCGTGCCATCCTCACCGACCCGCGGCTGCTCCTTCTCGATGACGCCACCTCCGCCGTCGACGCGCGGGTGGAGCACGAGATCCATGAGGCGCTGCGCGCGGTGATGGCCGGGCGTACGACACTGCTCATCGCCCACCGCCGCTCCACCCTCGGGCTGGCGGACCGTATCGCCGTACTCGACGGCGGGCGCCTCGCCGACATCGGTACCCATGAGGAGCTCCAGGAGCGGTCCGCCCTCTACCGGCGGCTGCTGACCGATCCGGAGGAGCTGGGCGAGGTCTCGCCCGGCCATCTCCCGGTGGCTGCCGGAGGTCCCGAGGACGTCCCGTCGCCGGAGGAGGCCCGTACCCTCCAGCGGGAGATCGACGCGGAGTTCGACGCCGAACGCGGAGTCACTCCCGCGCTGTGGATACGGGAGGAGAGGTCGTACACCGCCTCCGACGCGAAGGCGCCCGGCGCCACTCCCGAACTGCTCGCCCAGGTGGAGGCCCTGCCTCCGGCCACCGACAGCCCGGAGGTCGACGAGGCGCGCGCCGTCGCCGCCGAGGAGTCGTACGGACTGCGCCGACTGCTGCGCGGCTTCGGAGTGCCGCTGCTGATCAGCCTTGCGCTCGTCGCCGTCGACGCCGGAATGAGTCTGCTGCTGCCGGTTCTCATCCGGCACGGCATCGACCAGGGCGTCGAGCGGCTCGCGCTCGGCGCGGTGTGGGCCGCGGCCTCGCTGGGGCTGGTGGCCGTACTCGTCCAGTGGGCTGCGCAGATCGGTGAGACGCGCAAGACCGGGCGGACCGGCGAACGTATCCTCTACGCGCTGCGCCTGAAGATCTTCGCGCAGCTCCAGCGGCTCGGACTCGACTACTACGAGCGTGAGCTGACCGGTCGCATCATGACGCGGATGACGACCGATGTGGACGCGCTGTCGACGTTCCTCCAGACCGGTCTGGTCACGGCGTTCGTCTCCGTCGTCACCTTCTTCGGCATCCTGGTCGTGCTGCTGGTGATCGACGTCCAGCTCGCGCTGGTGGTCTTCGCGACTCTGCCCGTACTGATCGTGGGTACGGTCTACTTCCGCCGCAAGAGCGTGCAGGCGTACGAACTGGCCCGTGAGTGCATCAGCGCCGTCAACGCCGATCTCCAGGAGTCGGTGTCCGGGCTGCGGATCGTCCAGGCGTTCCGGCGCCAGAAGGACGGCGCCGAGCGCTTCGCCGGGCGCAGCGACCACTACCGCGCGGCCCGGGTGCGCGGCCAGTGGCTGATATCGGTGTACTTCCCGTTCGTACAGCTCCTGTCCTCGGTGGCCGCGGCGGCCGTGCTGATCGTCGGTGCCGGGCGGGTGGAGGCCGGGACGCTGACGACCGGCGCGCTGGTGGCGTATCTGCTCTACATCGATCTGTTCTTCGCGCCCGTACAGCAGCTCTCGCAGGTCTTCGACGGTTATCAGCAGGCGACGGTCTCGCTGGGCCGTATCCAGGAGCTGCTGCGGGAGCCGACCTCGACGGCCTCCTCGAAGGCGCCGCTGGATGTGCTGTCGCTGCGCGGCGAGATCGCATTCGAGGGAGTGGAGTTCACCTACAACGGGCTGGAGTCCGACGGGCCGACGCCGGACGGGCTTGTGTCCGACGGCAGGCCGACGTCCGACGGCAGGCCGACGTCCGACGGCAGGCCGACGGGCGCCGCGGATGCCGCGCTCAGCGGTGTCGAACTGCGGATACCGGCGGGCCAGACCGTCGCCTTCGTCGGCGAGACCGGCGCGGGCAAGTCGACTCTCGTCAAACTGGTCGCGCGGTTCTACGATCCGACCGGCGGCCGGGTCACCGTGGACGGCACCGATCTGCGGGAGCTGGATTTGACGGCGTATCGGCACCGGCTCGGAGTCGTACCGCAGGAGGCGTATCTCTTCGCCGGTACGGTCCGTGACGCCATCGCCTACGGACGTCCCGAGGCGCGCGACGCGGATGTGGAGGCCGCGGCCCGCGCGGTCGGCGCGCACGAGATGATCGCCACGCTGGAGGGCGGCTATCTGCACGAGGTCGCCGAGCGGGGCCGCAATCTCTCGGCGGGACAACGCCAGTTGATCGCCCTGGCCCGCGCCGAACTGGTCGATCCGGACATACTGCTGCTCGACGAGGCGACCGCGGCCCTCGATCTGGCCAGCGAGGCCCTGGTCAACCAGGCCACCGACCGGCTGGCGGGGCGCCGGACCACAC
>NZ_FMDK01000485.1 GCF_900091995.1 Streptomyces sp. MnatMP-M17 | reverse complement strand
CGCCTCCAGCGAGACGCCATCGACACCCTCAGCACCGCACTCGGCGGCCCGGAGAACACCAAGACGGCACGCTCCGACGGCGACGAACCGCCACCCTGCGCCGCCCTCGTCCGCTGACGTTGCCGTCAACTACTGCCGTCACCCCAATGCAGCAGCCCCGCCAGGACACACCTGACGGGGCTGTTTTTTGCAATTGCTAGCAACTACTAGACCCGATGCAGCGATTCAAGAACACTGGACGCCAAACGACTTATATTGTCATCCGATTCGAGGCCGGGCAGGTCGCGCAACCTTACCGAGATGTCACGTCCCGCCTCTGATGCAGCCGCTTCGGAAATGTCATCACGCAGCCACCGCAGCCATTCGGAAACCATGCGAATTCCGAAATCTCGGAGATATTCCCTGCTGTCCGCTTCCCCTTCTTTGTGTGCGATCAGGACAATCTTCAAGGCTGCGGATAGGCGGCCGAGCGGAAGGTCATGCGAAGACAGCACCAGCCCCAATTCGTCGAATCTGCCGATCGCCGCTTCGTCAGCTGTCCACTCATACGGAATCGCGTGGCCATCAACACTCGTCAGGGAAATAAGACTCCCGCCAGGATTGAGGATCACATCAACACGCGACGCATTTCCGGGATCGTCGACCGAGACCCGCATGCGATGCAACCCGGCAGACCCGAAATTCTGGACGAAGCTGGACACATTGAGGATGTCTCCAACCGCGATGCAACCGTCAGCAAGCGAGATCTCTCCGTCAAAGACGACTGTGCCCCTCACCGGCCCGACCTTGTTCCACAACTTGACGCGCACCAACCCGGCCTGCGCCCTCACCGCCACGTGGACATGACTGTCCGATACCGCCACGGGTGCGCCGCCAAGCGGGGAAGCCGCTGCCGGAGCCGCACTGGATCCGATGCGAACCACGCGGTGGTTTAGATAGATATCCGCGCTACCAATCAGCACCTGCCACCTCCTTGAAATAGAGCGCGCCTGGCCGACATGTAGCCGACCAGGCGCAGATTCCAACTAAACCGTATGGCCAGGAAGAAGTTCCGCTAGCTTTTCTACGGCACTGGGTATGCCGGGCAGCCCCGGGAATGTCGGATCATGATATCCGTGATTCCGGAGTATCTGCTGAGCCTTCTGTACCGCGACAGACTGCGTGTCGCTGCAAACCTGACAATGCGGGAACAGGTTCCTCGGCAGACTGGTGGGTCCGATCCCGGATTGCGGCTGGTGATCTCCAATCATCGTCGGAGTCCTTCCGCCACAGGTGTGGCAAACCTTCCCCTGCATCGCCGCACTCTGTTCAGGTGTTACCACAGGGCCCGTCGCAGGAACGGACTCATTAGCGTGGGGCCCTATTTGCAGGGTATCGGCTTCCTCCTGAGTCAGCCTGACATTGCAGTTGTGAACCAGAACCGGTGTGGCCCCCGCCAGCACATAGTACGTGTGCAGGTTGCTGACAGTGAGGTTGTGGACGGTGGCT
>NZ_FMDK01001104.1 GCF_900091995.1 Streptomyces sp. MnatMP-M17 | reverse complement strand
GCGGGAGCGGCTGATGTCACTGCGGGCACGCGAGCCCAGCAAGATCCAAACGAGAGGCCCCAGGGCCCAACGTTCCGGCCCGGAACGGTCATGACGGTTATGACGGTCATGAGCGTCACTGGTCGGGAACCGGGCGGCGTCGGTGATCTCCGTCTGCTGTTCATCCGGACGCCGTTCCACGCTCGCTCGCAGGTGGCACGATCCTGCTCCGTCACTGTCGTGAAATGTCGTGCAACGGAGAAACGATGCACCCGAAGAGAACCTACGCCGCGCTCGTAGCCATAGCCGTCGCCGCCGGCATGCTGGCCGGCACGGGCGCGGCGAGCGCACATCAGGACTCGGCGCGCGCACACCACGAGCCGCGGCGGCCGGTCGCCTTCGACCGTACCGCCACGTACCCGGTCTTCCAGAACCGGCCGGCCGGCGAGGACGCGGCCTCGCCGACCGTCGCCGAGATCTCGGCGGTCAGCGAGGACGGCCGGACCCTGGTCTACACCGACGCGGCGGCCCGGCGGATCGGCTTCCTCGACATCAGCAAGCCCGACGCGCCGCGCGGGCTCGGAACGCTCTCGCTGACCGAGCTCGGCAACGCAGAGGACGAGCCGACCTCGGTGGCCGTGGTCGGCAAGTACGTCCTGGTGGTGGTGAACACCAGCGCCTCGTACACCGATCCGTCCGGCCGGCTCGACGTCATCTCGCTGCGCGACCGCAAGCGGGTGGCGAGTTACGACCTCGGCGGCCAGCCCGACTCCATCGCGATCAGCAAGGACAAGCGGTACGCCGCCATCGCGATCGAGAACGAGCGCGACGAGGAGGCGACTCCGCCCGGAGGCGAGGAGGGCGATCTGCCCCAGCTTCCGGCCGGCTTCGTGCAGATCGTCGACCTCAAGGGTGATACGCCGAAGCAGTGGCGTACCCGGGCCGTGCCGCTGACCCGGACGGACGGCAAGGCGCTGCCCGCCCTGGCCGCCGCCGGGATCACCGAACCGACCGACCCGGAGCCGGAGTACGTCTCCATCAACAGCCGCAACCAGCTCGTGGTGACTCTCCAGGAGAACAACGGCGTCGTCCTGCTGGACCTGCCGACGGGCAGAATCACCAAGGCCTTCAGCGCCGGTACGGCGTCGATCAGCGGCATCGACACGGTCGAGGACGGCACGATCGACCTGACCGGCTCGATCACCGACGTACCGCGCGAGCCCGACTCGGTCGGCTGGATCGACGACCGCTATCTGGCGACCGCCAACGAGGGCGACTGGCACGGCGGCACCCGGGGCTGGACCATCTTCGACAGCCGGACCGGCAAGGTCGTCTGGGACGCGGGCAACAGCTTCGAGTCGCTCGCCGTGCGCTACGGGCTGCACAACGAGGACCGGTCCGAGAACAAGGGCACCGAGCCGGAAGGCCTGGCGATCGCCGAGTACGACGGCGTGCGCTACGCCTTCGTCGGCTCGGAGCGGAGCAACTTCGTCGCCGTGTACGACCTGAGCCGGCCGACCGCTCCGGTCTTCCGCCAGGTGCTGGCCACCACCAACGGCCCCGAGGGACTGCTGCCGATCCCGTCACGCGACCTGCTCGCGGTCTCCAGCGAGGAGGACGACGCCTCGGTCAACGTACGGGCCTCGGTGAGCCTCTTCCGCCTGGGCCGCCTGGGCAAGGACACTCCCGCGTTCCCGAGCCTCGTCTCGGCCGCGGACTCCACCGGCGCGCCGATCGGCTGGGGCGCGCTCGGCGCGCTCTCCGCCGTACCCGGCAAGCCGCACCAGCTCTACAGCGTCACCGACGCGGCGTACTCCACCACCAAGATCCTGACCATCGACGCGGCGCGGCAACCGGCGGTCATCACACGGTCGTTGACCGTCAAGGATGCCGACGGCCGGCCGGTCGGCTACGACGCGGAGGGCATCCACGCCCGGCCGCAGGGCGGCTTCTGGCTTGCGGTGGAAGGCGCGAAGGGCGCGGACAACAAGCTGGTCCGGCTCGACAGCGCCGGAAAGACCCAGCAGGTCGTCCCGCTGCCGGCGGATGTCGCCGCGGGCCTCGGCGGACAGGGCTTCGAGGGCGTCACCGCGACCACCGACCGCAGCGGTCGCGAGGTGGTCTGGGCCACGCTCCAGCGTGAGGTCAAGACCGATCCGGCCGGGATCGTCCGGCTCGGCCGGTACGACGTCGCGGCCGGCACCTGGAGCTGGTACGGCTACAAGATCGGCAGCACCACCACTCCGGGCGACTGGATCGGCCTCTCCGAGATCACCGTGGTCGGCGACAAGCTCGCCGTCATCGAGCGGGACAAGCTGAACGGCCCGTCCGCGAAGATCAAGCGGGTGTACACGGTCGACCTGCCGAAGTCCGCGGCGCCGTCGGGTCCGCTGCCCGTGCTGCCGAAGAAGCTCGCCCACGACGTGCTGCCCGACCTGCGCGCGACGAAGGGCTGGACCCAGGAGAAGCTTGAGGGACTGACCGTGGCCGGTGACGGCGAGGTCTACGTCATCACCGACAACGACGGCCTGGACAACGCCACCGGCGAGACGGTCTTCCTGCACCTCGGCTCCAGCAAGAAGATCTTCGGACGCCACTGATCCACCGCGGCTCCACCCACTGATCCATCGCGGCTCCACCACTGATCCACCGCGGCGCTCCTCGGCGCCGCCTCGGACTACGCAATCCTGAATTTCCGAACGGCCGTCGGCGATCCGCCGGCGGCCGTTCGCATGACTGCCCGGGGCCCGGTCGCCGGTACGAAAGACGGCGGGCGGCCCTCAGGAAGCCGCTGGTCAACCGGTAAATGAACGCTTATCAGATCAGCCGTTTCCAGCCGCCACTGGGCCCTCCAGTGGGCCCGTGGACCCTGCGTATGGGCCCTGATCCGTCCTTAGGCTGCTGCCGCTCGGGAAGGTCACACCGCCGTGAGCTGGGAGAACAGGTGAAGGGCGCCGGTAGGTTCCAAAGTTGGCGTGGGCGTGGGCGTGGGCGTGGACATGGGCATGTGCGTGGGCACGGCTGGGGACGGAGTGACCGAGGGCAGAGCGGGGCCGAGTACGCCGCGATGGTCGGGGTCGTGTCCCTGGTCGTGGCCGCGATCGTCGGTCTGAGTGTGCCCGCGGATACGGCGACCGGG
>NZ_FMDK01000627.1 GCF_900091995.1 Streptomyces sp. MnatMP-M17 | reverse complement strand
CATGGCCTCCACGGCTGCGACGGCCACTACGGCTGCCACGGCTGGAGCCGGCACGGCTGGATCCGACGAGCGGCCGTCCTCGTTTTCGCAGTCCTCGCCGTCCTCGCCGTCCTCGTCGGGGGATGACGGCATCCGCCCGGGAAGCGTTGTCGGCGGACGGCTCTACCTCGCCGTTCCCTACGAGGACAAGGACGAGGCGAAGGCCAAGCCGCTCCACGCCCGTTGGGACGGGAAGAACCGGCTCTGGCACGTCGACGCCGCCCGGGTCACCCGGGACCAGGTACGCCGCTGGCTGCCGTAGAAGTCGCGGCCGTTCACCGGCTTCGGTCGGCGGCGTCGCCTTGATCCGTTCGACGCGCGCATGTCAGGCTCTTCGCACGAGCATTTCTGTGAACGTGCTTGCGCGTACGGGGGGTTGGGATCGTGGCTGTCACGGTGCCGGAGTGGGCCGACATTCTGCTGGATCTGATCGGCGTGTCCTGGCCGAATGTGGACGAGGACGCGTACCGGGAGATGGCGGACGCCCTGCGGGAGTTCGCGGAGGATCTGGAGGACGACGGGCAGCTCGCCAACAACCATGTGCAGCGGCTCATTTCGTCCGGGCACGGTGAGGCTCTCGATGCGCTGAACGGGCATTGGGGGCAGGTCAAGGACAAGCACATCAAGGACATCGCCTCGGCGGCGCGGACCATCGCGGGCGCGCTGGACACGGCTGCCACGGCGATCGAGGTGATGAAGGGCGCCGCGATCGTTCAGCTCGGGTATCTGGCGGCTGAGGCGGGTATCTCACTGTCGCTGATTCCGGTGACCGGCGGTCTGTCGGCGTTGGTCGGTGCCGGTGCGATGCGGGCGACGCAGGAGGTGGTGCGGCGGCTGATCAAGGAGGCGGCGGACGAGGCGGTCGGCTATATCGTCTCGGCCATGACCGAGCCGGCCGTCGCCGCGCTCGAAAATCTCGCCGCCGACCTGGTGGTCCAACTCGGCGCCACCGCCATGGGACTTCAGGACGGTGTCGACCTCGACCAGGCCAAGCAGGCCGGTACGGACGGCTTCAAGGAGGGCGTGCAGGGCTCGAAGGACGCCATGCATCTGGCCTCTACGCGCGGCGGCGGCGGAGGTGGCGGCGGCGGCTCAGGCGCAGGCTCAAGCCCCGGCTCCGGGCCCGGCTTTCATATCGAGCACTCCGAGCACGACTTCGCCTCCACCCAGCTCAACGGCGTCAGCGTCAGCATCCACGGCAGGACCGCCGGCAAGCTCACCAAGGCCAAGACCGCCCATGGCCGCACCCGCGGCCGGGACTCCATCGCCGAGGTCATCGATCCTCTCGCCGACAAGGCCATGGACGCGCTGGAGAAGGCCGCCAAGACCATGGGCGACCATGTCGGCCAGACCCTTCCCCAAGCCGTCCGCCAGATATCCAAGGACCACAAGAACAACGACGACGACATCCGCGCCCGCCTCGCCAAGGAGCGCAAGAACGACAACGGCGCCGGTGCCGGCGGCGGGCCCGGTGGGCCCGGCGGATCCACGCCCGGCAGGAGCCGCCCGTCCGGCCACGAGAAGCCGGAGTCCCTGCGCGGCGCGAAGAACGATCCTCGCCGCAACGGCATCCCGCTGAACGGCAAGACCTGCAAGAACGACCCGGTCGACGTGGCCACCGGCGAGATGACGCTCCCGCAGACCGACCTCGCCCTGCCCGGCACCCTGCCGCTCGTCCTCAGCCGCACCCATCTGTCCGAGTACCGCTACGGCCAGTGGTTCGGCGCCAGTTGGGCCTCCACGCTCGACGAGCGCATCGAGCCCGACCCGATCGGCACCGGCGGCATCTGGGCCCGCCAGGACGGCTCGCTCCTCGTCTATCCGGGCCTGCCGCTGCCCGGCCGTGATCCCGTCCTGCCCATGGAAGGGCCCAGGCTGGCCCTGGTCCACGACGGCCAGGACGAGGATGTGACGACGTACACGGTCACAGATCCGCACACCGGTCTCACGCGCTACTTCAGTGGCAGCCCGTACCGCGCCTCCACCGCGTACTGGCTGACGGCCATCGAGGACCGTAACGGCAACCGCATCTCCTTCGCCCGCCGCTCCGACGGCTCGCCCACCACCGTCAGCCACGACGGCGGCTACACCGTCCAGGTCACCACGGAGGCGGAACGCGTCCGCGCGCTCCATCTCCGCACACCGGACGGGCCCGTGGAGGTGATGACGTACGGCTATGACGCCCGAGGCCGGCTGTCCGACGTCGTCAACTCCTCCGGCCTGCCACTGCGCTTCACCTACGACGAGCCGGGCCGCGTCACCTCGTGGACCGACCGCAACGACTACACCTTCACCTATGTCTACGACCACGCGGGCCGGGTCGTCCGCACCGTGGGACCGGACGGCTTTCTCTCCTCGTCCTTCGCGTACGACACGGAGAACCGGATCACCCGCTACACCGACTCCACCGGCGCCACCACCACGCTCCATCTGAACGAACTCCTCCAGGTCGTCCGCGAGACCGATCCGCTCGGCCACAGCACCCTGCGTACCTGGGACCGCCACGACCGCATGCTGTCGCACACCGACGCACTCGGACAGCAGACGCGGTACTCCTGGGACGAGCACGGCGATCTGGCCGCGGTCGACCTGCCGGACGGTTCGACGGTCACCGTCCGCCACAACGGACTGCACCAGCCCACGGCCATCACACGGTCGGACGGCTCCACTTGGCAGCACCACTACGACGACCGCGGCAATCTCACGGAGATCCACGCTCCGGACGGCGCCGTGACCAGGTCGGCCTACGACGCGTCGGGCGCACGCCGGACGACCACCGACACCGCCGGAGCCGTCCACCGGGTCACCAACAGCCCTGCGGGCCTGCCCGTCGCCGTGACGGATCCGCTGGGCAACACCACCGAGGTGGTACGCGATCCCTTCGGCCGTCCGTCGGCCCTCACCGATGCCACCGGAGCCGTCTGCCGCCTCAGCTGGACGGTGGAGGGCACACTCGCGCGCAGGGAGGACCACGACGGGGCCACCCAGCTCTGGGAGTACGACGGCGAGGGCAACTGCCTGCGCCACACGCATGCCACGGGCAGTGTGACCTCGTACGAGTACGGGCCCTTCGGCCAACTCGTCGCCCGCACCACACCGGACGGTGTACGGCACGAGTTCGCGTACGACACGGAGCTGCGGCGCACCCGGGTCACCGACGGCCGAGGGCTGAGCTGGACATACGCCTACGACCGGGCGGGCCGGCTGCTCTCCGAGACGGACTTCGACGGTCGCACGCTCTCCTACGGCCACGATCCGCTCGGGCAGTTGGTCTCCCGTACGAACCCGCTCGGCCAGACACTGACGGTGGACCGCGACGCGCTGGGACGGATCGTGGCGAAGTCGGCGCCCGAGGGCACCACGCGCTACGGCTACAACGCGCTGGGACGGCTCGTACGGATCGTCTCGCCCACGTCCGAGCTGACCGTCGAGCACGATGTGCTGGGCCGCGTCGTGGAAGAGGTGACCGACGGGCGTGCCGTCCGTTTCTCCTACGACGAGGCCGGGCGACGGGCCGGCCGCACCACGCCGAGCGGCGCGTCCACACACGGTACATACGACCTGGCCGGGAACCGGACCGCGCTCGACATCGCGGGACACACCGTCGCGTTCACGCACGACCGGCTCGGCCGCGAACGGACCCGGGTCTTCGGCGAGGCCGCCGCGATGCCGGTGTCCATCACCAGCGCCTGGGACTCCGCCGGCCGCCTCACCGAGCAGACCGTCGCCGCGCCGGACCGAAAGCTGAGCGCGCGGGCGTACCGATACCGCGCCGATCACCATCTCACCCGGATCGAGGACCGGCTCTCGGGCGCGGTCACCACCTTCGAACTGGACGTCGTCGGCCGCCCGCTGGCGGTGACTGCGGACGACTGGCGCGAGGAGTACGCGTACGACGCGGCCGGAAACCAGACGGCCGGCTCCTGGCCCGACAGGGCTCCGCACTCCGGGAGCCGCGGCGGGCGCGCGTACGACGGGACGCGGCTCCGTACGGCCGGCGCCGTGAGTTACACGTACGACGCGGCGGGCCGCGTCACGGAGCGCCGCAAGAAGCGGCTGTCCCGCAAGCCCGACATATGGCGCTACACCTGGGACTCCGAGGACCGGCTGATCGCGTGCACCACGCCCGACGGGACGCTGTGGACATACGCCTACGACCCGCTGGGCCGCCGTATCGCCAAGGAACGCCGGACCGCGGACGGCGGGATCGCCGAACGGACGGTGTTCGCCTGGGACGGCTCCCGCCTCGCGGAACAGTCGGACACGGCCGCCGGTGTCACCTTGACATGGGAGTACGACGGTCACCGCCCGATCGCCCAGTACGAGCGCAAAACGCTCTCGCAGGATGAATTCGACTCCCGGTTCTTCGCCATCGTCTCGGACCTCGTGGGCACTCCCACCGAACTCGTGGACGAGACCGGGAAGGTGGCCTGGAGCGCGCGGTCCACGAGCTGGGGCATCACCGCGTGGAAACCGGGCGGCTCCGCCTATACACCGCTTCGTTTTCCAGGGCAGTACGAGGATCCGGAAACCGGGCTGCGGGACAATTTCTTCCGGCATTACGATCCGGAAGCCGGGCGCTATGTCACACCGGATCCACTCGGGATCGCGCCCGCGCCGAATCCGCTCACCTATGTGCACAATCCGTATACGTTCTGCGATCCGCTCGGGCTGACGCCCTGTCCGCAGTTCAAGGGTCTCGGCTGGCTGACGGAGAAAATGCTCGCCCGTCCCTCCTTCCGCTACCAGCGGACGGTCACGCATCAGGACTACGAACAGCAGTGGATCCTGCCGGACGGCCGGGAGGTGCACGCGGACGGCGGCCCGGCGAACGGCTGGATCACGGAGGCCAAATGGACGGGCGGGGACAACATGGGCGAATGGGAGAAGTCGCCTTACAATCCGGAGCACAAGTTCTACCGGGAATCGAAGATCACGGATCAGGCGGAGAAGCTGCTCGCGCTGAACGAGGGTCTTGACGGCAAGGGAGTGCGCTACATGGTGTCCAATGAGTGGGGCGCCGCGCATGTGAACGAGGTCCTGGCCCGAGTGTTCCCGGAAGCGGTCGCCAGTGGAAAACTCAAGGCTTATCACGTACCGGGCAATGGCATGAGTGGAATGAGCGCATGGCTGTAGTGGTCGCTGTAGTGGTCGAGTTGCTGGAAGGCATCCGGAATCGTGTTCCGCTGACCGGCGAGAGCGTGGCGGCGGAGTTCGCGGCCCAGGGCTGGACGGCCGGCGGACGGCCGAAGAACGGCTTCGAGACATCGTGGGACAAGGACGGCGTCGGAGGCTGGGTCCATCCGTACAACGGCGGTGTCCGCGTCGAGTTCACCGTATGGATGCGGGACGTGGACGAGGACACCGGCTACTTCGAGGACCTGGACGCGGTCTATGAGGAGGGCGAACGGGCGCTGGCCGCCTTCCTGCCCGGGATCGAGTCCTCCGCCCTGGCCGCCCACCTCACCGAGGCCGAGGGCACGGAGGAGGACGCGGACGAGTTCATCGCGTACCGGAAGTGGACCTTGGACGGCCGGAAGCTGGTCGCCGGAGTCATCCAGGAGGACACCGACCTCCCGGTCCGCGTGATCGTGGCCCTGGAATAGCGTGGTCCTGGAACAGCACGAAAGGAACCCGGCCGAATTCACGGACTCTTCTCGTGGTCGCTTTCTCCCAGGGATTCGCGGCGCTGTTCGTCCTCAGCCGCTTTGAAACAGTCTTCGTGTGCGGGCATGTACCAGCCGGGACCGGAGGGAGCATCCCAGTACGTGCTGCGCTGAGGTTCCTCCGGTGCCACCGGCCAGTGGCACACGTAGCATCGGGGCTGCTGATCACGGGACACGATGCGCGGTATTCGCTTTCGTAGTGGTGGGCAGGCTTGTCGGTCACAGCCGCCGTCCCAGGATGTTGATTTCACGGTGACGCTGGGCCGTGTCCTGCTGAAGGCGGGGCATGAGCCGCGCCATGGCCGGACTGTCGTCCGTCGGTTCCGGGGGACGGTGCACGCACATGGGGCAGCGGCACGGGGGGAATTCGATACCGGACCGGGGCGGGAACTCGCCACCCTCGGGAAGGCCGGCGGTCACTCCGCCTCCTTCCGGGGCCAACTCGTCCGCTTCGCTGAGGGACTTCGGGGAAGCGTGCTTCCATGACAAGGTCCGCTCCTCTCCGTAGCGATATGGCTACCGGGAGCACTCAGAGTGGCGTAGCGTCAGGAAGCGTTCAACGTGTCAGAGATGGCAGGAGAGTTGGTGCCAGGTTGGTCAACCGTAAGGAACTCAACCCAGATAGCAGCCCGCAAGCCGCCTACGGAGCGCAACTGCGCCGCTTCAGGGAAGCGAAGGGCTGGAAGCAGGAAGACCTGGCCGACCGGATGGAATATTCCAGTACGCATATTTCGGCCGTGGAAACTGGTCGGAAGATGCCAACCTTGCGGTTCGCGCGCAGTGCTGACCGCGCGTTGGGTACTGGTGATCTGTTCGAGCGCAAGTGCCGTGAGATCAAGCATGGCGCCTTGCTGGAAGGCTTCTCGGAGTACGTGGAGTACGAGGGCCGGGCAGTCGAGATCCGGCTGTACGAGATCGGGATCATCCCTGGTCTGCTGCAGACTCCGGAGTACGCGCGAGTGCTTGCCAACAGTGCCGTACAGCGGCGCGCCATCACGCCTGAGCAGGCCGACGAACGAGTCTCGTTTCTGGCGGAACGGCAGCAGGCGTTGGAGCGGTCCCGCCCGCCGATGATGTTTCTCGTGATGGACGAGAGCTGCATCCGGCGGCCCGTCGGCGGCCGTGCGGTCATGGAGCAGCAGCTTGAGAGGCTGGTCAAGTTCGCCGCCGAGCCGAACACAGTGCTACAAGTGGCGCCGTTCGACATGGGCGAGCGCCGTACGTTCGACCTCCCGGTCAACCTGCTGACGCTGTCCGACCGATCCGTAGCCGCCTACGCCGAGTCTCAAACTCAGGGACACCTCGACCGTGAGACGACTTCCGTAGTGCCCCTGCTGACGGCCTACCATCAGCTACAGGCCGAAGCGCTCTCTCAGGCGGCTTCCGTGGCCATGATCGAGCAGGTACGAAAGGGCATCCCGTGACGACCGAGTCCCCCCGTTGGTTCACGTCCTCCTACAGCAACAACGGCGGCCAGTGCATCGAGGTCGCTGCCAACCTCGCCTCTTCGCGCGGCGTGGTTCCTGTCCGTGACTCCAAGAACCCGAGCGGTCCG
>NZ_FMDK01000625.1 GCF_900091995.1 Streptomyces sp. MnatMP-M17 | reverse complement strand
CGGCCCGGGTGCACCGGACGGCCCGGGTGCACCGGACGGCCCGGGTGCACCGGACGGCCCAAGCGCGCCAGGAGGCCCGTCGTAGCGCAGGACGAGTACGGCGGCGTCGTCCGTGTGTCCGGTCAGCTCGGCCACCTTCATCACCTCCGCCGCCAGCTCGCCGGGATCGGAGCCGGCGCCGGCGGCGACCATCTTGCTCACCCTGGCCATTCCCTCCTCTATCGGAAAGGACGGACCTTCGATGACGCCGTCCGTGAGCAGCACGTACGCTCCCGCGCTCGTCAGCCTGCGGCGCGTCACCGGATATCTCTCGCCCGCCACGATGCCCAGCGGAGGACCGCCCGCGTCCTCCGCGCATCCGGACCAGCCGTCGACCGTGCCCCATACCGCGGCCACATGGCCCGCGCGGGCGCTCTGGATCTCCCAGTGGACCGGATCGAAGCGCAGGAACGTACAGGTCGCGAAGAGAGTGGAGTCCACCGACAGCAGCAGATCGTTGGCCAGGCCCAGCACCTCGCCCGGATCGCGCGCGGTGCTGGCGACCGCCCGCAGTCCGATCCGTACCTGTCCCATGAACGCCGCCGCCTCGACATCGTGGCCCTGCACATCGCCGACGCAGAACGCGAGCGAGCCGTCGGAGAGCATGAAGCCGTCGTACCAGTCACCGCCGATGTCCAGGCCGTCACGAGAGGGCGCGTACCGGGCGGCGGTCCGCAGTCCGGGCACCGCGGGCAGCCGCGCGGGCAGCATCTCCCGCTGCAACGCCTCGGCCAGCTCCACCCGGGCGTGCTGAAGCTCCGCGCCTTCCCGCGCCTGGGCCGTGAGGCGCCCAAGTGTGGTCAGCAAATCCTCGGCGCTCGTCGAGCGCGGGGGACGACGCCGGGTCATGCACCGCCTCGCTGCGAAGTAGCCTTGCGTGGTCCGTGCGACTGCACAAACCATCGCATTCATCATATTTCCGGTACGGGACTTGTGCCGGACAGCGGATGCGGAACGGTCGGAGCCGCAGGCGCCGTCTGAGCCGGCGGACGACTCGTACTGTCCGCCACTCCTCCCGCGCCCAGCAGCGTCGCGGGAGCGTCGGCGGCCCGTGGTTCGAGCTCGGGCATGAGCGCGCGGGTGTGACGGCCGACGAGGAAGGGCAGGGCGGTGCGTACGAACCGGGCCGCCCGCAGCCACGGCTGTCCGTAGACATGGCCGGCCCGGCGCTCGACACCGTCCGCGAGCCGGTCCACCGCCGGACCCAGCGGATAGGTGCGCCCGGCCGGCCAGGGCAGCCGGGAGCGCAGCTCGCGCAGCGCGGCCACCTGTTCGCCGCCTCGGACCATGTCGGTGTCGGTCCAGCTCAGATAGCCGACGCCGATCCGTACGCCATGGTGCGCGACCTCGGTCCGCAAGGTCTGCGCGAAGGCCTCCACACCGGCCTTCGACGCGCAGTACGCCGTCATCATCGGCGCGGGAGCGAGGGCCGCGAGCGAGGCGATCTGGAGGAAGTAGCCGCGCGAGTCCAGCAGCGCCGGGAGGAAGGCGTGCGCGGTGTTGGCGCTGCCGATGAGATTGACCTCGATGACGCGCCGCCATACGTCCGGATCACGGTGGCGGAAGAGACCGCTCGCCGCCACTCCGGCGTTGGCGACCACCACATCGATCGTGCCAAAACGTTCCTGGACGCTCCGTGCCGTACGGACCATCGCGTCCGCGTCGGTCACATCCGTGTACCAGTGTTCCGCCTCGCCGGTCAACGACGCCGCGACACGGGCGAGTTCGGCCTCCTCCAGACCGACGAGGGCCAGCCGCGCGCCGCGCGCGGAGAGGGTGCGGGCGAGCTGCTCGCCGACACCGCGCGCGGCGCCGGTGACGACGGCGGTACGGCCGAGGAGCGGCGGGTGTCCGGGCATGGGTGAGCGTTCTCCAGTCGGGGTCGGCGGACCGTCCCCCGGCGCCGGGGGGACCGGTGGTGGGGGACGGCGTTCCGTACGGCGGTATGTACGAAGGCGGCACGGGAGCGTTCCGTACGGCGGCGGGTACGGGAGCGTTCCGTACGTTCCGTACAGCGGTACGGGAGCGTTCCGTGCAGCGGTACGGAGAAACGGTCAAGCGCGTTGCAGCGCCAGGACCGCGTTGTGACCGCCGAAGCCGAAGGAGTGGCTGACGGCCCGGTCGATCCGCCGGAGCAGCGGCTGCTTGGTCACACAGTCGATGTCGAACTCGTCCGCCGGCGCGTCCAGATTGGCGATCGGCGGGATCACTCCGTGCTGGAGCGTCAGTACGGTCAGCCCGGCCTCGATCGCACCGGCCGCGCCCATGCAGTGCCCGAGCACGCCCTTGGGAGCCGTGACCGAGGGCCGGTGCGGAAAGACCCGGCCGATCAGCGCGGCCTCGGTCGCGTCGTTGAGCGGTGTCGACGTGCCGTGGGCGTTGACGTGCTCGACCTCGCCGGCGTGCCATCCCGCGTCCCGCAGCGCCGCCTCGACCGCCCGCTGGGCGACGG
>NZ_FMDK01000672.1 GCF_900091995.1 Streptomyces sp. MnatMP-M17 | reverse complement strand
GCCCGTACGGGAACGTACGGGCCGGGGCCTTTGCCGGGTGCGCCCGCCGGGGCCGCGCGGTGTTCAGCCGGATCCGTTACCAGGTGACGGGCAGCCGGGTCAGGCCGTGCACCATCATCCCGGTCGTCAGCTCCAGGGCGTCGACCTCCTCCGCGAGCCGCAGACCGGGGAAGCGGTTCAGGAGAGAGGTGATGACGATCTGCAGTTCCGCCCTGGCCAGCGCGGCGCCCACGCAGAAGTGCGGGCCGTGGCCGAACGCGACGTGGTGGACGGCCTCGGGCCGGGCGGGGTCGAACTCGTTCGCCTGCGCGCCGGGGAAGCGTGAGGGGTCCTGGTTGGCGGAGCAGACCGCCGCGAGGACCGCGCTGCCCTTGGGGATGACGGTGCCGCCGACCTCGACGTCCTCCAGGGTGATCCGCAGCGGGCCGCCGTCGCCGATCGGGTTGACGCGCAGCAGCTCCTCGATGGCGTGGTCGATCATCTCGGGCTGCTCGCGCAGCGTGGCCATGTGCTCGGGGTGGCGGAGCAGGGTCAGGACGATCTTGCCGATCATGCTGACGGTGGTCTCGTGTCCGGCGACGAGGATGGTCGCGGCCATGACGATCAGCTCGAACTCGTTGAGGCTGCCCTCATCGTCGTGGGCGGTGACGAGCGCCCCCATCAGGTCGTCCGTCGGCTCCTCGCGCTTGCGCTTGACGAGTGCGGCCAGGTACTCGATCATCTTCTGGCGCTGGGCGGCGGTCTCCTCCGCGGTGTGCGCGGTCAGCGAGACGAAGGCGTCCGACCACTCACGGAAGCGGTCCCGGTCCTCGAAGGGCACACCGAGCAGTTCGCAGATCACCATCACCGGCAGCGGGAAGGCCAGTGCCGTGTTGAGGTCGACGGGCCCGTCGAGCTTCTCCATCTCGTCCAGGAGACCGTCGGTCAGCTCCTGGATCCGGGGACGCATGTTCTGTACGCGTCGGGCGGTGAACTCCCGGGAGACCAGCCGGCGCAGCCGGGTGTGCTCGGGCGGGTCCGTGGTGAACAGGCTGCCCGGCACCGGAGGTGTGGGGGTGAGCTGCGGCGCGTCGGGGGAGACGGTGGCGGCCCGGCTGAACCTGGCGTCGGAGAGAACGGTGCGGACATCGTCGTAGCGGGTCACCACGTAACCCTCGTCGCCGGTGGGCAGCCGGACGTGGGCGACGGGGCACTTGCCCCGCAGTTCCTCGTAGACGGGAGGAACTTCGACGGCCGAAGGGCGGTGGAACGGGTAGTCGAGGAGGGGTTGGCCGCTCTCCGGCCCGCCGTGCGTCGTGTCCGTCGTTTCCATACGTTTCCTCCTGCAACAGGTGCGTGCTCAGCGGTTACTTGTGTGCGGTGGTTCCGGTGGCCGACACGCGGCGAGAGGCGCAGTCGGGGATCTGGACGAGCCTCGCAGCGGGGGCTTGCGCGTGGCCAAAGCGCCCTGCGAGCGCAGGTCGGCGGCGGTGCCGGCCGTCAGCGGTGCTCGCCGTCAGCGGTGCCAGCCGTCGGCGGTGCGCAGGCCGTACCCGAGGGCCCGGTCGGCGGTGATGTGCACCAGCCAGGCCAGACCGAAGTTGAACAGCGGGACGGCGATGGCCGGGTCGTCGGGGATGAGGCAGGTGAGCATGACGACGACGGCGACGACGGGCCGGTGCACGAGGTTGTAGGCGGGAACGGCACTGCGGGGCAGCCGGCCGGGCTGATGCGGGCCGTGCTGGTGCGGGCCGTGCTGGTGCGGGCCGAAGAGACCGGCGAGGAACGACAGGTCGGGTGCGACGAGACCGGCGACCGCCGCGACGATCACCCATCCGCCGTACTTCACCGCCTCGAACACCAACCAGATCAGCAGGAGGACGGCCAGCGCCCCCCAGGCGGCGCGAACCTGCCGTGAGGCCGAACTCCTGGTGGCGCCTTCCGGGGCGTGGTGTGTCACCGGACTTGTTCCTTTCGCGATGGATTCGTACAGGCCCGGGGGAACCGGAGCCGACGACGGAGAGCTGTCATGAGCCCGGCCTGACAGGTGAATGCCCGAAGCGTGAGATTCTCATGATCTGGCCGCCGCGGGCACGGTGTCTCTCCCCGTCATACCCCGACCCGCTCATCGGCGTACCGGCGCGTCAGAGCGGCGAGTTCACGCAGGAAGGCACCCTCGTCCGATCTGATGAAGAAGTGTCCGCCGGGCATCGTGCGCACTTCGCAGCCGCGCCCCGCGTGCCGCCGCCAGGCGAGCACCTCGGACACGGAGACCAGCCGGTCGGCGCCGCCCGCGAACAGGTGCAGCGGTACCCGCAGCGGCTCGGTGTGCGCGGCGGCGCTGCCGAGGCACAGCCGGAGGTCGTCGCGGGCCACCGGAAGCAGCGCGGAGAGGAACTCGGGGTGGTCGAGCAGGGTCCGCGGGATACCACCGAGCGCCACCAGGCCCCTGACGAGTTCCTGGTCCCCGGCCTCGGGGTCGGCGATCGGCGGGGCCGGCAGGTGCGGGGCGCGATAGGCGCTCAGCACGAGTGCCCGGGGCAGGGTCGCGCCGCGCTGCTGCCGCCGTCGGGTGAGCGAGGACGCGATGAGCGCGCCCATGCTGTGGCCGTAGAAGAGGTGGGGCTCGGACAGCTCTTCGTCGAGCTGTGCGTCGAGGTCGTCGATGAGGGCGTCCAGATCGGTGAACCTGGGCTCGCCGAACCGTTCCTCGCGGCCGGGCAGTTGGACGGGCATCACCCGCACTCCGGCGTCCTGTACGTCGAGGCCGCGCTGCCATCGCCGGTACGCCGAGGCTCCGCCGCCCGCGTACGGGAAGCAGAACAGCCGTGTTCTGTGGTCGGGTTCGTGGTCCGGGCGCTTCCGGGACAGGTATCGCGTCATGGTGTTCCGTCTCGGTTCCGTCTCGGTTCCGTCCAGGGGTGGGGGGCCGGCCGGGTCCGCGGTGCGTCGAGAGGTGGGGTGCCCGGCCGACGCGGTCCCCACGGTGCCCCGGGCCGCTAAAAGGCCGCCAAACTCGGCGCGGTGAGGTCGAGCCCGGGGTCGGCTGCCAGGATCGCGCGGTGCAGTTTCTGCACGCGCAGGGAAGGTTCGATGCCCAGCTCCTCGGCAGTCGACGCGCGTAGCTTTCGAAAAATCTCGAGCGCCTGCCACGAACGTCCACTCCGGTAGAGCGCCAGCATCAGCAGCCCGTGCAGACTCTCCTGGTACGGGAAACGCTCGGTGAGCGCGAAGAGTTCGCCGATCACTTCGGCGTGTCGGCCGAGCCGCAGGTCCGCGGTGATCCGCCCCTCCAGCGCGGAGCGGCGTGCCTCGTCCAGCCGGAGCAGCTCGACGCGGAGCGCGGGTCCGATGCGTACGTCGGCGAGGCCCGGCCCGCGCCACATGGCGAGCGCCTCGCCCAGCAGCTTGGAAGCGGTCTCGTCGTCAGCGGCGGCCAGGGCCCGCAACCCGCGAGCGGTGAGCTGCTGGAAGAGGTCGGCCTCCATGACGGGTGCGGGCATGTTCAACGCGTACCCGACATAGCTGCGGCTCAGCACCTCCTTCGGCGCACACTCGTGCTCCGGTCCGAGAGCGCCGGCGATCGCCCTGCGCAACTGCTTGACATAGGTCTGCACCACACCCGACGGTCCGCTGGGGGGACTTGACTCCCACAGCTCTTCCGTCAGGGTCGTCACATTCACGTCCCTACGCGCGTTGACCGCCAGCAGCGCGAGCAGCTGACGCGGTTTGGCCGCGCTCGGCACCACGGAGGTGCCGTCGATGCTCACCACGAGCGGCCCGAGAACCCCTATCTCCATGCCACTGCTCCTCCCGTTACCGGGAACACTGACACGTTGTCGCCTACAACGACACTTCACCGATCATGATCTCCGCCGGGAATCCGTCTGCCCCGGGGCGTGAGATTTTCATGGTCACGGCCTTCCATGAGACGTTTTCGAGCGATCTTCAGGCCACTCGGGCGAGTTAAGCGAGGCTTCAGGGCGAGTGGTGACCATGGGTGCCGACGATCGTCGTCCCAGGACAGCCTCGGGACCGACCGGCTGTGGAGAAGAGGGGCAGCATGGGGTTGAGGTACTGGATCGGCAGGGCCGGTTCCGGCGCGTTCCATCTGCTGGTCACGCTCGGCGCCTTCAGCGTCGGACCGCTGCCCGGTATCCACTACCCCGACCCCGGCGCGGACACCGACGACACTCCCAAGGATGCCGGGGCGCGGGAACACTCGCCGTCGGGAGCCGCGGAGGGCCCGAGCCGGAGGGGCCGCCGGTTCCAGGGGCCCCCGGCCGGCGGCCCGGAGCAGCGCTGCACGACGCCGCCGAGCCGGGTCGAGCAGGAGCTGTGGGCAGGACTCGGCGTCGACGTGAAACGAACCGGAAGATAACGATCCGTCCGTTCGGGCCCGAGCTGGTGCCCCGCGAGGGCGTGTGATCGTGAACGTCACCGATACGGAGCGGCAGGCGAGCCGACACCACGCTGGTGAGCCGCTGAGCGCTGCGGACGGGCGGCGGGCC
>NZ_FMDK01000624.1 GCF_900091995.1 Streptomyces sp. MnatMP-M17 | reverse complement strand
AAGCCGAGCGGCCCGGGAAGGTGCCCGAGGTCATCGACGACGCCATCGACCAGGGCGCAGCCGCCGCGCTGATCGAGCGGCTGCTCGGCGAGGGCGCCGATCCGCGCGGCATGCGTCTCGTACCCGCCGACGCCCATGAGCTGCTCGCCCTGTACGGCATTCCCGTACGGCCCACCCGGCCCGCGCCCGACGCGGACTCGGCGGCCGTCGCCGCCGCCCGGCTCGGCTATCCCGTCACGCTCAAGACGACCGCGCCTCATCTCCGCCACCGCGCCGACCTCGGCGGCGTACGGCTCGACCTCGCCGACGAGGCACAACTGCGCCTCGCCTACCGCGAGCTGACCGAGGCGCTCGGCGGCCCCGACGAGCTGAAGCCCGTCGTCCAGGCCATGGTCCCGCGCGGTGTCGACACGGTCGTACGCGCCGCCATCGACGCCGCCGCCGGCGCCGTCCTCTCCTTCGGACTGGCCGGCGCGCCCTCCGAGCTGCTCGGCGATCTCGCCCACCGGCTCGTACCGGCCACCGACCGCGATGTGGCCGATCTGATCCGGTCCATCAGAACGGCGCCACTCCTGTTCGGCTGGCGCGGCTCCGCGCCGGTCGACACTCCCGCCCTGGAGGAGCTGCTCCTACGGGTGTCCCGGCTCGTCGACGACCATCCCGAGATCGTCTCCGTCACCCTGGAACCGGTCGTCGTCGCCACCCGAGGGCTCTCCGTCCTCGACGCGAGCGTCCGCCTCGCGCCACCGCCCGCCCGCGACGATCTCGGCCCGCGCAGGCTCCCGAGTTACTGAGAAGTCACCGAGGCGGACACCGAGAGGTCACCAGGACGTACGGCGTCTCCCGGGCGTCTCCGGCAGCCATCCGGCCACCGTAGGATGGAGCCCATGGCGAAGACCGGTACGACGACCCAGGGGCTGCGCACGGCGATCGAGCGCAGCGGCTACTACCCGGCTCTCGTGGCCGAAGCGGTGGAGGCCGCTGTCGGCGGTGAGCAGATCGCGTCGTACGTGGTGCACCAGGAGACCACTTTCGACGCCAACGAGGTACGCCGGCATGTCACCGTCCTCGTGCTGACCGCCCACCGTTTCATCGTCAGCCACACCGACGAGCAGGCCGCCGACACCAGCTCCCCGACGCCGTACGCCACCACCTCCACCGAGTCGGTCAAGCTCGACCGGATCTCGTCCGTCGTGGTCAGCCGGGTCGTCTCCAATCCGGAGTCGTACACTCCGGGCAGTCTGCCGCGCGAGGTCGTCCTCACCATCGGCTGGGGCGCCGTCTCCCGGATCGATCTGGAACCCGCCGCCTGCGGTGACCCCAACTGCGAGGCGGACCACGGCTACACCGGCAGCTCCACCGCCGACGATCTGAGCCTGCGGGTCAGCGAGGCGGGCGACGGTCCCGACACCGTCCGTCAGACGCTCACCTTCGCCCAGGCGCTCTCCGAGGCCACCGCCGCCACGTCGGCCACCACGGCCACCGGCCGCTGATGGCCGCCGAGGCCCTCCGGCAGGACCAGGACTGGAGCCAGGACCAGGGCCAGGATCCCGTCCCGCTCGCTCTCGGCTCCGCGCCGCTGCCCGAGTACGGCACGGGCTCGCTCGCCGAACTGCTGCCCACTCTCGCGGCCGGTCAGGGCGTACCGGATCTGATCGCGAGCATTCCCGAACTGACGCCGGCCGACCGGAACTGTGTCTTTCTGATCGACGGCCTCGGCTGGGAGCAGCTCAGGGCCCATCCGGACGAGGCTCCGTATCTGACCTCGCTGCTCGGCACCTCCCGCGGCTCCACCGGCCGTCCGCTGACCACCTGCTTCCCCGCCACCACCGCGACCTCCCTCGCCTCCGTCGGCACGGGCCTGCCGCCCGCCGCGCACGGACTGCCCGGCTACACCGTCCGCGATCCCGCGACCGGCGCGCTGATGAACCAGCTCCGCTGGAAGCCCTGGACCGCGCCGGAGGTCTGGCAGCCGTATCCCACGGTCTTCCGGCTCGCCGAAGCCGCGGGCGTGCATACGGCCCAGGTGTCCTCCCCGACCTTCGAGAACACTCCGCTCACCAAGATCGCGCTGAGCGGCGGCACCTTCCACGGCCGTCTCTCCGGCGAGGACCGGATGGATCTCACAGCCGAGCAACTCGCTGCCGGGGACCGCTCGTTGGTCTACACGTACTACAGCGAGGTCGACGGCAAGGGCCACCGCTTCGGCGTCGACTCGGACGCCTGGCGCGGTCAGCTCATGTATGTCGACCGGCTCGTCCAGCGGCTCGCCGAGCGGCTCCCGCCTCGTACCGCGCTCTATGTGACCGCCGACCACGGCATGATCGACATCCCTTTCGACGAGGAGTCGCGCATCGACTTCGACGAGGACTGGGAGCTGCGCGCCGGCGTGGCCCTGCTCGGCGGCGAGGGCCGGGCCCGTCATGTCTACGCCGTGCCGGGCGCCGAGCCCGATGTCCTGACCGTCTGGCGTGAGGTGCTCGGCGACCGGTTCTGGGTGGCGAGCCGGGAGGAATCGATCGCCGAGGGCTGGTTCGGACCGCCCGGTACGGTGGACGAGCGGGTGTACGGAAGGATCGGCGATGTCGTCGCCGCGGCCCACGACGATGTGGTGATCACGGCCTCCGTCCAGGAGCCGCACGAGTCGGCGATGGTCGGGATGCATGGTTCGATGACCCCCGTCGAGCAGCTCGTTCCGCTGCTCGAAGTACGCTCCTGACCGCGCCGTACGCTCCCGGGCCGCCGTTCCCGCGTGCCGCCGGAAGTCCCGTCCGACCGCGACCCGACCGCGACCTCACCGCGACGCGAGCCGCACAGCCGAGAACCGAAAGGCCGTCACTCCCTCATGCCAGAGCTGGTGTTCTTCTCCGGAACGATGGACTGCGGAAAGAGCACCCTCGCTCTTCAGATCGAGCACAACCGCTCAGCGCGCGGACTCCAAGGGATGATCTTCACCCGTGACGACCGGGCCGGCGAGGGCAAGCTCTCCTCCCGGCTCGGGCTGGTCACCGACGCCGTCGAGGCCGCCGAGGGCTTCGACTTCTACGCGTATCTCGTCAACCGGCTCTCCCAGGGCGGCCGTTGCGACTATGTCATCGCCGACGAGGCCCAGTTCCTCGCACCCGAACAGGTCGACCAGCTCGCCCGTGTCGTGGACGATCTGGAGCTGGACGTCTTCACCTTCGGTATCACCACCGACTTCCGCTCCAAGCTCTTTCCCGGCTCGCAGCGGCTGGTGGAACTGGCCGACCGCGTCGAGGTCCTCCAGGTCGAGGCGCTCTGCTGGTGCGGCGCGCGGGCCACGCACAACGCGCGGACGATCGGCGGCGCGATGGTGGTCGAGGGCGCCCAGGTGGTGGTCGGCGATGTGCACCAGTCGGGCGACGAGATCGGTTACGAGGTGCTCTGCCGACGCCATCACCGGCGGCGGATGACCGCGGCCACCGCGCGGGCGGCCACGCTCTCGCCGGATGTGCTGCCCGTCGAGGTCGGCGAGGAGTCCTTGGCCGGGCGGGCGCTGACCGACAGGCGACCGGCGGTCCGCTGAGCTCAGGTCCGCTGAGCTCAGTGGGCGACCGGCGGTCCATGGCCCGCCGACTGTACGACCGTGAAGACCGCGCCCTCCGGATCCGCCACCGTCGCGAGCCGGCCGTGCGTGCCTTCGTGCGGCGCCTTCATCACCCGCCCGCCCAGCTCCGTCACCAGCTGTACGGCGGCGTCGGTGTCGTCCACCTCGAAGTACGTCATCCAGTGCGAGCCCAGGTCCCGGGCGAGCGCGCGGCCCACTCCGTGCAGTGAGGCGACGGGCCGGCCTTCCAGACGCAGTGTCAGAAAGTCGAAGCCGGCGGAGACGACCGACTCCGCGTCATAGCCGAAGACCGCCTCGTAGAACTTTCCGACCGCCGATGTCTCGCGCGTGATCAGCTCGTTCCAGACAGGTGTGCCATGTGATCCCGCCACCGCCGTCCCGATGTGCGCTGCCGCCTGCCAGATCCCGAAGACCGAGCCCGCCGGGTCCGAGGCGATGGCCATCCGTCCCGCCTCCGCCGCGTCCAGCGGTCCGACTCCGACCGTTCCACCGCAACTTCTGATCATGTCGGCCGTCCGGTCCGCGTCGTCCGTCGCCAGATACGTCGTCCACGCGATGGGCAACTGACGGTCGGGCGGGAGCTGGCCGATGCCCGCGATCGCCTTGCCGTTCAGCATTCCCCGTACGTACGGCCCGAGCTGCTGCGGTCCCGGCTGGAACTCCCAGCCGAACAGCGCCCGGTAGAACTCCTCCGTCGCGGCAAGGCCGTGCACCATCAGACTCACCCAACAGGGTGTGCCGGGTGTGCGCCGGATCGCTGCCTCGGTCATCGTCACTCTCTCCTCGGACCGTCGTGGCCGTACGGGTGCCGGTCGCGGGCCGCCGGATGGGAACGAAGCCGTACGCCCGGGCAGATGCTTGCACCCGGCACGACGCGCCGCTTCCCGGCCGCGCCGCCCTTGGCGGGATCTCGATCGGGTGTTTACCGGCCGTTTCTCCGCCGTTTTGGGCCGGGGCCACCGTGCGCGAGGATGGCCTTCATGACAGCCATCATCACCGCAGCAGAACTCGTGGGCGAGTCGGCCGGAGCGCGTCCGCCCGTACTGCTCGACATTCGCTGGCAGCTCGGCGGGCCCTCCGGCCGCCCTGCCTACGAGGCAGGTCATCTGCCCGGCGCCGTCTATGTGGACCTCGATACGGAACTGGCCGGTACGCCCGGCGCCGACGGTCGGCACCCGCTGCCGGACGTGACGGCCTTTGGCGCGGTGATGCGCCGCGCGGGAATCTCGCAGGACACGCCGGTGGTGGTGTACGACGGCGGACAGTGCTGGGCGGCGGCCCGTGCCTGGTGGCTGCTGCGCTGGACGGGCCACCCGGACGTCCGGGTGCTCGACGGCGGGGTCGCCGAGTGGACAGGACCGCTCACCACCGTGATCCCGCAGCCGGCCGAGGGCGACTTCAGCCCGGTGCCCGGCTCGCTCCCGGTGCTGGACGCGGACGGCGCGGCGGCCCTCGCCCGGAGCGGTCTGCTGCTGGACGCGCGCGCGTCCGAGCGCTACCGCGGTGACGTCGAGCCGATCGACCGGGTCGGCGGCCATATCCCCGGTGCGCTCTCCGCACCGACGACAGGGAATGTGGCCGAAAACGGCACCTTCCTGCCGGCTCCGCAGCTCGCGGCGCGCTTCCAGGCGCTGGGCGCGGCTCCCGGCACCGAGGTCGGTGTCTACTGCGGTTCCGGAGTCTCGGGCGCCCATGAGGTGCTGGCCCTGGAGATCGCGGGCATCCCGGCGGCGCTGTATCCGGGCTCTTGGTCCGCGTGGAGCGCGGACGAGTCCCGTCCGGTCGCCAAGGGCCCTGACCCTCAGTAACGGAAACAGCACATACATACGAAGGGGCCCGTACGCATCTCCCGCGTACGGGCCCTTGTGAAGGTCAGGACAGTCGGCGGACCGGTTCTCCCGCTACTCCTGCTTCTTGCGGCGCGTACCGAACACGATCTCGTCCCAGCTCGGCACCGCGGCCCTGCGCCCTGGACGGACTCCGTCCGCCTCGGCCTGCCGGTCCGTCGTACCCGTGAGCCGGTCCCGGTGACCGGTCACCGAGCGGGGCATCAGCACATCCGCGTACGCCGAACCGGCACCGGCCGACGCGGCGGGCGCCGGCGGCTCCTCGGCCTCCGGCTCCTCGTCCGGGTCCGTGACCGGAGCGTCCTGGGCGGGCCGCTCGGGCACCACCATGTCGCCGCGGAAGCTCGGCACCGCCTCCAGCAGGCTGGTGAGGGAGTCGCGTTCGCTCATCTCGTCCGGGTCGGGAGCGGCGGGCCGCTCCGACTGCCGGTCGAGTGAACGGTCCAGCGGCCGGTCACGCGGCAGCCGCGCGATCCTCGGGACGAACGGAAAACTCGGCTCCTGTGTGGTGACCGTGTCGTCCGTGTCGCCGATCAGCGCCCGCGCCTCGTCGTCGACGGCCTGGACGAGCCGTCTGGGCGGGTCGTACGTCCAGCTCGCCGAGTGCGGTTCACCCGCGACGCGGTAGACGAGCAGCACCTCCCAGGTGCCGTCGTCACGGCGCCAGGAGTCCCACTGCACGGTGTCCTTCTCGGCGCCGCGCAGCGTCAGCCGCTCCTGCACCGCCTCACCGAGCTGAGGACCGGCGTTCTCACCGGGGCGGCGCACGGCGGTCTTCCTGGCCCGCTCGGCCATGAAGGCGCGCTCGGCGAGCACCGGTCCCTCGAACCGGCGCACCCGGTCCACCGGGATTCCGGCGTGCTGGGCGACTTCCTCGGCGGACGCTCCGGCCCGTATACGCGCCTGGATGTCGCGCGGTCTGAGGTGGCTCTCGACCTCGATCTCGATCTGACCGAGGCGGGCGCGGTCATTGCGCACGGCGGCGCGGAGGCGCTCATCGATCGGAAGCGTGTATTCCGTGCTGTCCGCAGCCTTGAGCACCAGTCGTGTGCCGTCGTTGGAGACGGCCACGACACGCAGTTCGGGCATGGGGACCTCCCGGGTGGTGCCTGCCGACGTCACGTGCGTCGCTGCTTCCGCTAGTCGAGTGTGACCTGCCCGGGTGCAGCCTGCCACAACCTTGCCGTGCTTCCCGGCGTGTCGGGCAAGGGCCCTGGATCGCCGTTATGGCACGGTTACCTCTTTGCGACGCAGAGTGACAGACCTGGTCACTCTGTGCAGCAGGCGCCCGTGCGGTGCCGTGACGCCGGCGGATCGAGTGCCACGTTCGGCCCCCTTCCCGTCGGTCCCGGACGCCCATGAGGGAGTCCGGCCCCAGGGCTCGCCACAGTACTCCATTCGGGCCATGTGGGTGGACCGGCGCGCCGCCCAAGTTCTCGCCGGGGCCCGGAGTTGAGGGCCGGAACAGGTCTCGGACGGATATCTTTCTTCACGGAATCCACAGAATCGGAACGATCTGTTTCGCTCAGGAGCGCCAGGAGCGCCAGGAGCGCCGGGCCGGTGAGGCGGGCGTCGTTCCTCAGTCCCCCAGGATCCGCCGCAAATAGTCGTTGCCGAACAGCCGGTCCGGGTCCAGCCGGTCCCGTACCGCCGTGAACTCGCCGAAGCGCGGATACGCCTCCGAGAGATACGCCGCGTCCCTGGTGTGGATCTTTCCCCAGTGAGGACGGCCGCCGTGCGCGGTCATGATCCGCTCCACGGCGCTGAAGTACGCGCGGTACGGCGTGCCCCGGTAGAGATGCACCGCGATATACGCGCTCTCCCGGCCCGAGGCGGTCGAGAGCGTGATGTCGTCGGCGGGCGCCGTCCGTATCTCCACCGGGAATCCCACCCGCAGCGGTGAACGGTCGACCATGGCCTTGACCTCGCGCAGCGCCGCGACCGCGACCTCGCGCGGAAGGGCGTACTCCATCTCCACGAAGCGGACCCGGCGCGGCGAAGTGAAGACCTTGTACGGGATGTCCGTGTACGTACGGGCGGAGAGGGCGCGGCTGGAGATTCTGGCGATCGTGGGGACGGTCGCGGGGACGGCCCGGCCGAGCGAACAGGCCACCTGGAAGAGCCCGTTGGAGAGGAACTCGTCGTCGATCCAGCCGCCGACGCGGCCGACCGGAGCCGCCGGGCCCTGACTGCGGTTGTTGCGCTTGGTGGTGCAGTTGCCCGTGTGCGGAAACCAGTAGAACTCGAAGTGCTCGTTCTCGGCCACATGCTGATCGAACTCGGCGGTGACCCGGTCGAAGGCCATCGGCTCCTCACGGGCCGTCAGCAGAAAGAGCGGCTCCACGGCGAAGGTGATCGCCGTGATCACGCCCAGCGCGCCGAGTCCGATCCGGGCGGCGGCGAAGACCTCGGGGTTCTCCCGCTCGGAGCAGCGCAGCAGTGAGCCGTCCGCCGTGATCAGCTCCAGCGCGCGGATCTGCGCGGCTATGGAGGCCGAGTCACGGCCGGTGCCATGGGTGCCGGTGGAGGTCGCGCCCGCGACGGTCTGCTCCATGATGTCGCCCATATTGGTGAGCGACAGACCTTCCCGCGCCAGCACCGCGTTCAGCCGTTTCAGCGGCGTGCCCGCCGCCACGGTCACGGTGCCGGCGTCCCGGTCGATCTCCCGGATGCCGGTGAGCAGATCGGGCCGTACGAGCACGCCGTCGGTGGCGGCGGTGGCGGTGAAGGAGTGGCCTGTGCCGACGGGCTTGACCTTCAGTCCCTCCTCGGCGGCCCTCCGTACGATCCCGGCCAGCTCCTCGACGGAGGCGGGGGAGACCGCGCGGGCCGGGCGGGCGGTGACATTTCCCGCCCAGTTGCGCCACACGTTCACGCTCGGCCCGCTCGTATGGGTCCTGGTCATGTGCCCCGTGCCCTCCCCGCCCATCGGTACCGGCTCGCGCGGCGTCGGCGAACGGCAGATGTCCCGGCCAGTTGGAGGGGGATCATACTCACGGCCACCACACGGACACCCGCTCGGCTCCGCCCAACCGCGGTTTCCGGGCGGACCGGGGCGTGATGCTCCGGCGCTCCGGAGCGGATGGCAGGATCGAAGACATGGCCGATCAGCTCGTGACTTCCCCCTACGACGCACTGCTCCTGCTGTCCTTCGGCGGCCCGGAAGGCCCCGACGACGTCATTCCGTTCCTGGAGAATGTGACCAGGGGCCGAGGCATTCCGCCGGAGCGGCTCAAGGAGGTGGGACAGCACTACTTCCTGTTCGGCGGTGTCAGTCCCATCAACGAACAGAACCGCGCCCTGCTGGACGCGCTGCGCAAGGACTTCGCCGAGCACGGTGTCGAACTGCCCGTCTACTGGGGCAATCGCAACTGGGCGCCCTATCTGACCGACACCCTGCGCGAGATGGCCGCGGACGGCCGACGCCGTATCGCCGTCCTCGCGACCAGCGCGTACGCCTCGTACTCGGGCTGCCGCCAGTACCGCGAGAACCTCGCGGACGCGCTCGCCACGCTGGCCGCCGAAGGGCTCGAACCGCCCAGGGTGGACAAGCTGCGCCACTACTTCAACCATCCCGGTTTTCTGCGTCCCATGGCCGAGGGCGTGCTCGCCTCGCTCGCCGAGCTGCCGGAGTCCGTACGCGCGGACGCGCATCTCGCCTTCACCACCCACTCCATCCCGGTCGCGTCGGCCGACACCTCCGGGCCCGTCGAGGACCACGGCGAGGGCGGCGCGTATGTGGCCCAGCATCTCGACACCGCCCGGCTGATCGTGGCGGCCGTGCGCGAGGAGACCGGTATCGAGTACCCGTGGCGGCTCGTCTACCAGTCGCGCAGCGGCGCGCCGCACATCCCGTGGCTGGAGCCGGACATCTGCGACCACCTGGAGACGCTGCACGGCGAGGGCGTCCCGGCCGTCGTGATGGCTCCCATCGGCTTTGTGTCGGACCATATGGAAGTCCTCTACGACCTCGACACGGAGGCGGTCGCCAAGGCCGCCGAGCTCGGGCTGCCCGTCCGCCGCTCGGCGACGGTGGGAGCCGATCCGCGGTTCGCCGCCGCTGTACGCGATCTTCTGCTGGAACGCGCCGCCACGGAACGGGGGAGCGTGGTGGAGCGGTGTGCGCTCGGCACGCTCGGCCCGAGCCATGACCTCTGCCCGGTCGGCTGCTGCCCGGCCCGTGCCCCCAGGCCCGCCGCGGCGGGCGCCGACAGCCCGTACGCCTGAAGGAATCTCAATGATCGTGTCAAGCCGCTTGCGTGACCGGTGGGGCGGAGGTGAACAG
>NZ_FMDK01000622.1 GCF_900091995.1 Streptomyces sp. MnatMP-M17 | reverse complement strand
GAGCCGGTGGACGAGCTGGCCGCGCACGCGGGCGCCAAGGCGCTCGCCGCGGCCGGTCTCGTCCCGGCGGACGTCGATCTCGTACTGGTCGCGACCTCCACCGCGACCGACCGCTCGCCGAACACGGCGGCCCGGGTCGCCGCCCGGCTCTCCATGGGCTCGCCCGCGGTGATGGACCTCAATGTCGTGTGCGCGGGCTTCACCCATGCCCTGGCCACGGCCGACCACGCCGTACGGGCGGGCTCCGCGTCCCGGGTGCTGGTCATCGGCGCCGACAAGATGACCGCCGTCACGGACTGGGCGGATCGTTCCACCTGTGTGCTGGTGGGCGACGGCGCGGGCGCGGCGGTGGTCGTGGCGACCGGTGCCGCCGAGGAGCCGGGCATCGGCCCGGTGCTCTGGGGCTCGGTGCCGGAGATGGGCCACGCCGTACGGATCGAGGGCACTCCGCCGCGGTTCGCCCAGGAGGGCCAGTCGGTCTACCGCTGGGCCACCACCCAGCTGCCGCCCATCGCGCGCAAGGTCTGCGAGAAGGCGGGAGTCACTCCCGAGGAACTGGCCGCGGTCGTGCTCCATCAGGCCAATCTGCGGATCATCGAGCCGGTCGCCCAGAAGATCGGCGCGGTCAACGCCGTGATCGCCCGCGATGTCGTGGAATCGGGCAATACGTCCGCCGCGTCGATCCCCATGGCCCTGTCCAAACTTGTGGAGCGCCGAGAGGTCGAATCCGGTGCCCCGGTGCTGCTCTTCGGCTTCGGAGGGAATCTCTCCTACGCGGGACAGGTCATCCGCTGCCCATAACCCCGGCCGTTCTCGGTAGACTGTAGACGATAGCCAATGTCTTGAAGTGAGTCGCTGCCGTCATTGACACCGCCGGCCATGAGGGGGACCCGCGATGTTGTCCGCGAAATTGGCACAGGGAGCCGTACCCAAGCTCGAACGGCCCGGTCCGCTGCGTGAGCGCGTGTACGAAGCCCTGCTCGAACTGATCACGACCAGGGCGCTCCGGCCCGGCCAGCATCTCGTCGAGAGTGAACTCGCGGGCCATCTCGGAGTCTCCAGGCAGCCGGTGCGCGAGGCGCTCCAGCGGCTGAACACTGAGGGGTGGGTCGATCTGCGCCCGGCCCAGGGCGCCTTCGTCCATGAGCCGACGGAGGAGGAGGCGGATCAGCTCCTCTCGGTCCGTACGCTCCTGGAGGCGGAGGCCGCCCGGCTGGCCGCGGCCAACTCCGGCACGGCCGGGATCGCCGCCCTGGAGGCGCTCTGCGCCCAGGGCGAGCAGTCCGTGGCGGACGACGACGTCGATCTGACGGTCGCCACCAACGCGGCCTTCCATGCCAAGGTCATGGAGCTGGCGGGCAATGTCGTGCTCGCCGAGCTGGCCGCGCAGGTGGACCGCCGGGTCCGGTGGTACTACACGCCGGTCGCCAGACAGCGCGGCAAGCAGTCCTGGATCGAGCACCGCGAGCTGATCGAGGCGATCTCGGCGCGTGACGAGCGGCGTGCGGTCGAGGTCATGAAGGGCCACACGGAGCACACCCGCAGCACCTATCACCACCGTACGCAGATCTGATCCACCTATAACCGGACGATCCGGACGAATCACCTATAAGGCCCCATGGGGTCTCAAAAGGCATGCCAAAAAACAGCTTTGTCCTCGGTGTGGAGAAAGTTGGGACTGATTCCCGCTCAACTTCTTCCCACTGAGGGCAAGCGCTGCTACGTTCCCTCGAAAGCCGACAGACATGGCCGAGAAGGCGGGGAGGGGCGCGTGAGACGTATGACGGCACGACCCGCGAACGCCCATCAGGCGCGACTGCTCAGACTGCTGCGCGACGGTGGGCCCAACTCCCGTGCGCAGCTCGGCGATCAGGTCGATCTGTCGCGCTCCAAGCTCGCCGTCGAGGTGGACCGGCTGCTGGAGACCGGTCTGGTCGTCGCCGACGGGCTCGCCGCCTCACGCGGCGGCCGGCGCTCCCACAACATCCGGCTGGCGCCCGCCCTGCGCTTCCTCGGCGTCGACATAGGCGCCACCTCCATCGATGTGGCCGTGACCAACGCGGAGCTTGAGGTACTGGGACATCTCAACCACCCCATGGATGTCCGCGAAGGGCCCGTCGCCGTCTTCGAGCAGGTGCTCGCCATGGCGGCCAAGCTCAAGGTCACCGGACTCGCCGAGGAGTTCGACGGAGCGGGGATCGGAGTCCCGGGCCCGGTCCGCTTTCCCGAGGGTGTCCCGGTCGCGCCGCCGATCATGCCCGGCTGGGACGGCTTCCCGGTACGGGAGGCCCTCAGCCAGGAGCTCGGCTGCCCGGTCATGGTCGACAACGATGTGAATCTGATGGCGATGGGCGAGCAGCACGCGGGTGTCGCGCGCTCCGCCGGAGACTTCCTCTGTATCAAGATCGGCACCGGTATCGGCTGCGGCATCGTCGTCGGCGGCGAGGTCTACCGCGGTACGACCGGCAGCGCCGGCGACATCGGCCATATCCAGGTCGTGGCGGACGGCCGCGCCTGCGCCTGTGGCAACAAGGGCTGTCTGGAGGCCTACTTCAGCGGTGCCGCGCTCGCCCGTGACGCCGAGGACGCGGCGCGTACCGGGCGCTCGCCGGAGCTGGCCGGACGGCTGGAGGCATCGGGCCGGCTCAGCGCCGTCGATGTGGCCGCGGCTGCCGCCGCCGGAGATCCCACCGCGCTGGATCTGATACGCGAGGGCGGTAACCGCGTCGGTCAGGTCATCGCCGGACTCGTCAGCTTCTTCAACCCGGGCCTGGTGGTGATCGGCGGCGGTGTGACCGGCCTCGGCCACACCCTGCTGGCCAGCGTCCGCACCCAGGTCTACCGGCAGTCACTGCCGCTGGCCACCGGCAATCTCCCCATCGTCCTGGGGGAGTTGGGCCCGACCGCCGGAGTCACCGGCGCGGCCCGGCTCATCAGCGACCATCTGTTCTCGCCGGCCTGAGGCCGGCGGCACGCACCACCGGACACCACGCACCATCCGCAAGAGCCGCACCACCGAGCACCACCCCGCACCACCCCGCAGGAGCCGCACCGCCCGCACCACCAAGCAGTACCGGCACCACCGGCACCACACGCAGCACCCGCACCATCAGCACCGTCGAGCACGACCGGTACCACCGGCGCACCACCGTAAGAGCCGCACCATCGGCGCCACTTGATCCAGCCGCACCACCGGCACCACCGGCACCACTGGCACGAGCCGTACCCGATGTCGCCGCGCTCCCGTGTCCCACGGGCCCTCGGCACCCGCACGAGCCGCACACCACCGTCACAGCGTCAGCACGAGCCGCAGCACACGCACCGTACGACCGGCGTCGCCGTACCCGTACGACCTCACACAGCTCCGCCGCACCTGGTTCCGCCCTGCCCTTGTTCTGCTCCGCCTCTGTTCTGTCCTGCCCGCAGGGCGGGCCGCATCCGCCGAGGGGATTACGCCATGGCACCAGCACCACCACAGAGCCCTCTGCTCACCATGTCCGGCATCACCAAGATCTTTCCTGGCGTCCGCGCGCTCGACGGTGTGGACCTGGAGGTCCAGGCGGGCGAGGTCCACTGCCTGCTGGGCCAGAACGGCGCCGGCAAGTCCACTCTCATCAAGGTGCTCGCCGGGGCTCATCAGCCCGACGGCGGAGTGATCACCTGGCAAGGTGAGGAGGTCACGCTCAAGTCGCCCGTCGCCGCCATGAAGCTCGGGATCGCCACCATCTACCAGGAACTCGACCTGGTCGAGGGCCTGTCGGTCGCCGAGAACATCTTCCTCGGCCATGAACCGACCACCGCGGGCTTCGTGGTCAGGGGCCGGGAGGCGAGGAGCGCGGCGACGGCGCTGCTCAAGCGGCTCGGCCACCCGGAGATCCAGGCGCACCGGCCGGTCGGCTCGCTCTCCGCCGCCCAGCAGCAGATCGTGTCCATGGCACGGGCCCTCTCCCACGACGTACGGCTCATCGTGATGGACGAGCCGTCGGCCGCCCTCGATCCCGACGAGGTCGACAATCTCTTCCGGGTCGTGGCCACACTGACCGCCGACAATGTCGCCGTCATCTATATCTCCCACCGGCTGGAGGAGATCCGGCGCATCGGCGACCGTGTCACGGTCATCAAGGACGGTCGTACCGTGGCCGTCGCCCTGCCGGCCAAGGAGACGCCGACCCGTGAGGTCGTCGCCCTGATGACCGGCCGCGACGTCGAGTACGTCTTCCCCGAGCGGCCCGCGCCGGCCACGGCCGCAGCCGCGTCGGCCGAGCCCGTACTGCGCGTCGAAGGGCTCGCCAGGGAGGGTGAGTTCGCGCCTGTCGACCTCGAACTGCGGCCCGGCGAGATCGTCGGACTCGCGGGACTCGTCGGCTCGGGACGCTCCGAGATCCTGGAGACCATTTACGGGGCACGCAAGCCCAGCGCGGGCCGTGTCCTAGTCAACGGCACTCCGCTGCGGCCCGGCAGCGTACCCGCCGCCGTACGCGCGGGACTTGGGCTGGCGCCCGAGGAACGCAAGGCCCAGGGCCTGCTGATGCTCGAATCGGTCACCCGCAATGTGTCGGTGTCCTCGCTCTCGCGGTTCGCGCGGATCGGCTGGCTCGACCGCTCGGCGGAACGGACCGAGGCCAGGGCGGCCACCAGGGAGCTCTCCCTGCGCCCCGACAACCCGGACGTCCCGATCCGTACGCTCTCCGGCGGCAATCAGCAGAAGGCGGTCCTCGCCCGCTGGCTGCTGCGCGGCTGCCGTGTCCTGCTGCTCGACGAACCGACACGCGGTGTCGATGTCGGCGCCCGCGCCGAGCTGTACGCCGTGATCCGCCGGCTGGCCGACGAAGGCCTCGCCGTGCTGCTCGTCTCCAGCGAGGTACCCGAAGTACTGGGCCTCGCCGACCGGGTGCTGGTGCTCCGTGAGGGCCGGATCGTCCATCGGGCGCCCGCCCAGGAGCTTGACGAGCACCGTGTACTCGACCTTGTGATGGAAGGGAGCCCGACGCCATGAAACAGCCTGCCTCCGAGGCGCAGCAGGGCGGGCCCGACGCCGCGGCCACGTCCGAGCCGCCCACGCCCGCCACGACTGCCTCATCCACGTCCGCAGCCAAGTCCCCGGGGGAGAAGGGCGGGTGGCGTGCCCTCGGGCTCCGTCTCGACGTCCGTAACCTCTCCCTACTCGGCGTGCTCGCCGCACTGATCGTCGTCGGCGGTATCACCAAGCCGGATCAGTTCCTGGACACCAACAACCTCCAGCTCGTCCTTACCCAGGCCTCGGTCATCGGTGTGGTCACGGTCGGTATGACCTTTGTGATCACCAGCGGTGGTATCGATCTGTCGGTGGGCGCGATCGTGGCGCTGTCCTCCGTCTGGGCGACGACACTCGCCACTCAGGAGTACGGCTTCGCCGGCATCCTCTTCACCGCCGTGGTCGTCGGTCTCGGCTGTGGACTGGTGAACGGACTGCTGATCGCGTACGGCGGGATGGTGCCGTTCATCGCGACTCTCGCGATGCTCGCCTCCGCCCGCGGTCTCGCACTCCAGCTCACCGACGGCAAGACCCAGATCGTCACCGTCAACTCGGTGCTCGACCTCGGTATCCCCGACTCGTACATCCTCGGGATACCGCCGCTCGTACTGGTCTTCGCCGCCGTCACGGTCATCGGCTGGCTGGTGCTCAACCGTACGACCTTCGGCCGGCGCACCGTCGCCGTCGGCGGCAACGCGGAGGCCGCCAGGCTCGCCGGTATCGACGTACGGCGCCAGCGCCTCTATCTCTATCTGCTCTCCGGGCTCTGCTGCGGTATCGCGGCCTTCCTGCTGATCATCCTGGCGGGCTCGGGACAGAACACCAACGGAAACCTGTACGAGCTGGACGCCATCGCCGCGGCGATCATCGGCGGCACCCTGCTCAGCGGCGGCCGAGGCACCATCGTCGGCTCCGTCCTCGGTGTTCTGGTCTTCACCACGATCACCAATATCTTCGCGCTCAACAATCTCCAGAGCGATGTCCAGCAGATCGCGAAGGGCGCCATCATCGTCGCCGCCGTACTGGTCCAGCGCCGCACCGTGCGCAACGGCGAGGCCTGACCTCCGACCTCGCACCCGCTACTCCTGTACCGCCCTAACGTGAAGGGTTGAACCGCCATGCCAGAAACCAGCCGCAGAGGACTGCTCTTCGGCACCGCCGCCATCTCCGCGGGTGCCTTCCTCACCGCCTGTACCAGCAATGAGCCCGAGAAGAAGGAGTCGGCGGCCAACACCCAGCCGGCCGCCGCCGACGACAAGCCCGGCACGCCCGTCACCATCGGCTTCGCCGGCCCTCAGGCCGACCACGGCTGGCTCAACGCGATCAACGAGAACGCCAAGTCGCGTGCGGCGAGGTACTCGGAGGTGACGCTGGACATCACCGAGGGCTCCAACGACACCGCTGCCCAGATCGGCCAGGTCGAGACGCTGATCAACAAGAAGGTCGACGTCCTGGTGATCCTGCCGGCCGACGGCAAGGCGCTCACCCAGGTCGGGCTGAAGGCCATGCGCGCCGGTATCCCGGTCATCAACCTGGACCGGATCTTCGCCGATCCGCAGGCGTACCGCTGCTGGGTGGGCGGCGACAACTACGGCATGGGCGTCAGCGCCGGCAACTACATCGGCGAGAAGCTCAAGGACAAGCCGAACGCCAAGGTCATCGAGCTGGCCGGGATCGACAACCTGGAGCTGACCCAGCAGCGCACCCAGGGCTTCGACGACGCCCTCAAGAACTTCCCGAACATCAAGAAGGTCGCCCGCCAGGCGGCCGACTTCACCGTCGAGTCGGGCCAGGCCAAGATGGCCCAGCTCCTCCAGGCACAGCCCAGCTTCGACGCGCTCTGGAACCACGACGACGACCAGGGTGTGGGCGCGCTGCGCGCCATCCAGCAGGCGGGCCGTGACGGCTTCCTGATGGTCGGCGGCGCCGGTGCCAAGGCGGCGATGGACGCCATCAAGGCCGACAACAGCGTGCTCAAGGCCACCGTGCTCTACCCGCCGACCATGGCCGCCTCCGCCATCGATCTGGCCCGCGCACTGGGCCAGGCCAAGGGCGTCAGCGGTCTGGCCGAGCTGGAGATCCCGGCCTCGCTCACCTGCTACTCGGCCGTCGTCGACAAGGAAAATGTCGACCAGTACCTGCCTACGGGCTTCAGCTGACCGGCCTGTTACCGGCCGCCCCCACCAGCGACAGACGAGGAGTACTCCGTATGACCCCCACGGAAGCGTCGGAGAAAGAGGCCGGTGCGCCACCGACACTCGGTATCGGCATGGTCGGATACGCGTTCATGGGCGCCGCCCACTCACAGGGGTGGCGTACCGCGGGACATGTCTTCGATCTGCCGGTGCGGCCCGTGCTCGCCGCGATCTGCGGCCGTGACGAGGGCGCGGTACGGGCCGCGGCGGCCAAACACGGCTGGGCCGCCGTCGAGACCGACTGGCGGCGGCTCATCGAGCGCGACGATGTGCAGGTGGTCGACGTCTGCACACCCGGGGACAGCCATGCGGAGATCGCCATCGCCGCGCTGGAGGCGGGCAAGCACGTGCTGTGCGAGAAGCCTCTCGCCAACTCGGTGGCCGAGGCCGAGGCCATGGTCAGGGCCGCGGAGGCGGCGAGGGCACGCGGTCAGCTCGCCATGGTGGGCTTCAACTACCGCCGTGTGCCCGCCGTCTCGTACGCCAGGAAGCTGATCGAGGAGGGCCGGCTCGGCACTCTGCGCCATGTCCGGGTCACCTATCTCCAGGACTGGCTGGTCGATCCGGCCTTCCCGCTCACCTGGCGGCTCAAGCGCGAGCAGGCGGGATCGGGCGCGCTCGGCGATCTGGGGGCGCACATCATCGATCTGGCGCAGTTCCTGACGGGGGAACCGCTGGTCGGTGTGTCCGCGCTCGCGGAGACCTTTGTCAAGGAACGGCCGCTGGTCAGCGGGGTGTCGGCGGGACTCTCCGCGACCGGCGGCGGCGAGGTCGGCCCGGTGACCGTGGACGACGCCGCGGTCTTCACGGGCCGGCTCGCCTCGGGCGCGCTGGCCTCCTTCGAGGCCAGCCGGATGGCGGCGGGACGCAAGAACGCGCTGCATCTGGAGATCAACGGCGAGCTCGGCTCGCTCGCCTTCGATCTGGAGCGTCTCAACG
Source organism: Streptomyces sp. MnatMP-M17 (assembly GCF_900091995.1). GTDB lineage: Bacteria > Actinomycetota > Actinomycetes > Streptomycetales > Streptomycetaceae > Streptomyces. Next base: position 1,949 of record NZ_FMDK01000622.1, on the reverse strand, counting down.
AGCTGTCGTTCCACGACCACACCGAGCCCGCGCCCTCCTCCGGCTTCCGCCGGATCCTGGTCACGGAGCCGGAGCATCCCTATCTGGACGCGTGGTGGCCGCCGGGCCACGCGCTCGGCTACGAGCACACCTTTGTCCACCAGGCCCGCGATCTGGTCGAGGCGGTCGCCGCCGGGACCGATCCGGTGCCGTCCTTCGCGGACGGGCTCCAGGTGCAGCGGGTGCTCGCGGCGGTGGAGGACAGCGCGGCGAAGAACGCGGTGTACACGCCGGTGCCGCAGCTGTCGGAAACCGACGGCGCGTCCGCGTAACAGGTAGAAGAGGACATAGCTGACGCAGCAGTGCCAAGCGAAGGCACAGCACCTAGAGAAGGAGGTCCGAATGCCACGTCCGTTCACGCTGTTCACCGGCCAGTGGGCCGATCTGCCCTTGGAGGAGGTGTGCAGGCACGCGCGTGACTTCGGTTACGACGGTCTGGAACTCGCCTGCTGGGGAGACCACTTCGAGGTCGACAAGGCGCTTTCCGACCCCGGCTATCTGGACGGCCGCCACCAGCTCCTCGACAAGTACGGTCTGAAGTGCTGGGCGATCTCCAACCATCTCGTCGGCCAGGCCGTCTGCGACAACCCCATCGACGAGCGCCACCAGGGCATCCTGCCGTCCCGTATCTGGGGCGACGGCGAGCCCGAGGGCGTCCGGCAGCGAGCGGCCGCCGAGATCAAGGACACCGCCAGGGCCGCGGCGGCGTTCGGCGTCGACACGGTCATCGGCTTCACCGGATCCTCGATCTGGCACCTCGTCGCGATGTTCCCGCCCGTGCCGCCCGGCATGATCGAGCGCGGGTACGAGGACTTCGCGGAGCGGTGGAACCCGATCCTCGATGTCTTCGACGCCGAGGGCGTGCGGTTCGCGCATGAGGTTCATCCGAGTGAGATCGCGTACGACTACTGGACCACCAAGCGCGCGCTGGAGGCGGTCGGCAACCGGCCGGCGTTCGGGCTCAACTTCGACCCGAGCCACTTCGTCTGGCAGGACCTGGACCCGGTCAACTTCCTCTACGACTTCCGGGACCGGATCTACCACGTCGACTGCAAGGAGGCGCGCAAGCGCCTCGACGGCCGCAACGGCCGGCTCGGCTCGCATCTGCCCTGGGGCGACCCGCGGCGCGGCTGGGACTTCGTCTCGGCCGGCCACGGCGATGTCCCCTGGGAGGACGTCTTCCGGATGCTGCGGTCGATCGGTTACGAGGGCCCCATCTCGGTCGAGTGGGAGGACGCGGGCATGGACCGCCTGGCCGGCGCGCCCGAGGCCCTGAAGGACCTGAAGCGCTTCGACTTCGACGCGCCCACAGCCTCCTTCGACGCGGCCTTCGGCGGCGGCGAGTAGCGGTCCGGGCTCCTGCGGAGCCGGACAAGCCTGGTGGTGAGCGTTACCACCAGGCGGTCCGGCCTGCCCGGAATCCCCTTTGTCCTGAGGGAGGAAGAAGTGCAACATCTCCTCTGCGCAAGGGCTTTCGGTCCCGGACGAACACAGCTACGGTCCACTCAGATGTAACTGAGATGTACAGGACATAGGTGGTCCCCGATGTGACGGCGCATGTCGGTGACTCAGCCACCTCCCCCGAGGATCCGGTGCAGGACGAGCACCGCCCCCGAGAGGCGAGCGCGATCGCATGCCGCGCTCCATTGGCAACCCGCACGTACGAACAGCCCATTGTGGAGGACTTTCGTGCACAGAAAACGCCCCAGAGCCAGAACCCTCCTCGCACTCCTGACGGGCGCCCTGCTCGCAGGTTCGAGCATCAGCGCCGTACCCGCCGCCGCGCACCCGGATCACCCGGACGTCGCGGAGGAAAGCTTTCAGCAGGTGACCCTCGCGAAGGGTGCCGACGAGGTGGGCGAGCCGATGTCGCTCGCCGTCCTGCCGGACCGGCAGGGGCTGCACACCTC
>NZ_FMDK01000621.1 GCF_900091995.1 Streptomyces sp. MnatMP-M17 | reverse complement strand
CGGCCGGCGAGCGGCGGCCGGCGACGTCCCGCGGGCGTGTTCGGCGCGGCCGTCAGCTCGACCCACACGATCGCCAGCTCGCCACCCGCGAACAACGACCGTGCCCAGGTGCCGATCTGGTCCCTCCGAGTCCGCAACTCCGCCTGGAACCGCGCGATGCCGGCCATCCGGCGGCACATTGCGCACAGGTGGCCGCCTTCCTCGGACAGGGGGAGCTGGGTCTGGGCACTGCACCCCGCGCACTCGTAGACCGCGGCAGTCCGTCGGCCGGCGGCGGCGGCCAACTGCGGTCCGCTCGCACCGCTGGGCCGGGACGCACGCACGTCGTACACCGCGACCTGCATCTCCTTGTCGCGGAAGTCGTGGCCGGCCACATAGCCGACCACCGGTCCGTCCGCCTTTCGAGGAAGGTCCGCCCGGCTCATCTGTGTGCACGAGGCGTACTCCCACGGCACTTCACTCCAGCGACCGAACTGGGCCGGCTGTTCCTTGGACATGGCACCCCGCATCCCGACGGCGACAAGCAGAACGCTGCTCGCTGACCCATTCAAGGTAGCCAACCGTAGCGCTAAAAACAAACCGAAAATGTACTCTGACCTGCGGTTTTGTGGTTTCTACTTTGCATAGTGCGATGCGAGTTCTTCGGCGGTTTGGATTCCGCGACGAATGCCGGCGCGGTAGATGTCGCCGACGGTCGTGACGTGGGCGGCCAGCCGCTCGTACTCGGCCAGCGGGCCGGTCAGTTCATCGGAGTCGCCGAGAGGGCCGCGGGGGACCACGACGCCGGGATTCCGGTCCCTCCAGTCCCTCAGCCGGGTGATGTACGGCGCGGAGGTCCCCCAGCAGGCGTCCAGCACCTTCGCGGCGGCCTTCGAGGGCAGACGCAGTTGGACGCTCTCCTTGTAGCCGCCGTCACGGGATCCCGGCCAGCGGCCCGGTAGCCGCGCCTCCGCCGGCGCCCGCCGGAAACGACGCTGCGCCCATCCGCGGTCCTCCAGCTCCTGCGTGATTCCGTAGACCGCCAAGGCATCGATCACGTCGAGGAGTTCGCCGGCCTGGCGCATGCGTACCACCTCGTCCTGCCAAGCTGCCCGGACGCGGGCCGCCTCGTTGCGGGAGAGGTCGTAGGTCTGCCACCGGTCCGCCGCGGAGAGCACGAGCTTCCTGGTCTTCTGCTCCTCCAGTGCGTGGGTCAGCCTCTGGCGCGTGCCTTCACGCACCCAGGCGGTGACGGGCGAAACTCCCGTGGCGGCCATGATGTCCTCGATCTCGCTTCTCGATGCGGCTCGACCGTACCGCGTAGCCACACCCCAGACGACGGAACGTCACGGTCGTCCCGGGGTGGCGGAGGGCGCCCCGCCCGCTCACGCCCAGTCGTGCCCGGTCGAGCACTCAGCGGCCAGCGCGGCGCCGCTGACCTCGTGATGCACGACACTGAGCGTCATCAAGGCGAACGCCCGTGCTCCTTCGCGGCGTTGCATGGTCAGAAGCTGGTACGACCGGCGGAGCAGAGCGTCCCGGACTTTGCGGTACCGGGCCATCCGGGCCGAACAGCCCGTGACCGGTCCGCTGAGCAGCGCCTGCCACCACAGGGCGTCAAGCAGTGCGGTCTCGGCGGCAAAGCACCTGTCGAGGTACGGGTCGGGGCCGAGGTTCCGCAGCTCGCTCTCGTCGAGGTCGGCGAAGCACGCCACTGCTTCCAGAGCGGTGACGATCACCGTCCTGCGCAGGGCGCCCGACGTGGTGGCCTGAACTACGGCGTCCCAGTCCGGCTCGGCGAGGCCGAAGTGCGCTGTGGCCCGCCGGATCCGGGGGAGCGCCTTCTGTGTGAGTGCGCGGCGGTACGCGAACACTCTGGTCCTTTCCGTCGGCCCCGCGGGGCGGGTGTGGTCGATCGGCGTGCGGTCCGCCGCTCAGTGGCGCAGCCAGCCCCACAGGGTGTCACGCTTCCTGGTGAGGGCGTCCAGCACTTCGTGCGCACGCTGCGATGGGACGCCGTGCCGGGCGAAATCGGCTTCCGCCGCCCGTAGGCGACGACTGGCCTCCGCCACCTCCTGGCGGCACTTCTGCACGAGGGCCAGCGCGTGCCCGGCCTCGCGCTCCCGGGCGTAGACCAGCAGCGGCTGCAGCCGGACCTCCTGCTGTTCCACGATGCTGATGACGGCCGGGGCGACGAGCGGTTCCACGGCCCGGACAGAGAAGAGGGAGGAGTCCTGCCGGCAGCGTACCCACTCCGTCTCCCACTGGCCCGGGGCGCTGTTGCGGACGACCGCCTCGAGGCACAGCGGGATCCGGAAGTGGAGGGAGGCGCGGACGCTGACACCGGGCACCGGGGATCCGTCGTCAGCGTCGAGGACGGTGGGGCGCAGGGTGACGCGTGCCGTACGGCCTGCGAGAGGGCCGTCGACGACGATCTCGGGAACCGGCTGCGCATGGTCGTGACGGGCTGGCGGGAGAGGGTGAGGCGTGAGCAAAGGCGTCCTTCCGATGGGCCGGCGAACCGGCTCGGCAGCGGGGAGGGCGAGCCTCCGCGCCAGGATCGGCATGGGCGGGTGCACGGGGTGGCGGGCGCGTGTCAGGCGCGGGTTGGTGCGATGTAGCGGCGGACGGCGACCATGAGGCCGAAGGCCAGTGCAAGTCCCGCGAGGTCGGAGCCGCCGCGGACGGCCACGGCGGAGGCACCGGTGAGGTCCTGGTGGTGAGCGACGATCTGGCCTGCGACGAACCAGGCGATCACCATGACCAGTGCCAGGAGTACGACGCGCACGCCCACGGGGAGCCACTCAGGCCCTTTGGCCGGGCCGGTCTGGGCGTCGATGTGAGCGAGGTACACGTTCAGGGCATGCTCGTGGGTGTCTGCGGGCAGGCTGAGCATCCGGCCGCAGGAACAGCCACTCCGGTATCGGGCTGCCCCGGCGGCGGTGGAGGCGTCCTCGTCGATGACGATCTGGGGCAGGTGGCGGCCGTCGTCGATGATGTACCGGTCGAGATTGGGTATGGTGTCTTCCTTCATCCGTTCTGGGCGCGGCGGAACCGGCGGCTTGAGGCCGGACGTCGGTCCGGCCTGGTGCCGGCAGCACTTGCGGGCCGG
>NZ_FMDK01000402.1 GCF_900091995.1 Streptomyces sp. MnatMP-M17 | reverse complement strand
CGCGGCCGTTCGGTATGGCCGCCGCCCGCGGGCGGATAGACCGCCGCGTGTCTCAGATACTGCTGGGCCGCCGCCTCGACCACCTGCGGCAGTATCTGGCCGAACGCCTCCATGCTGGGTACGCCTTTGGCGGCGGCCCGGCAGGCGGCCCGGCCCTGGCCCATCTTTCTCGGCATGGTCTGCTCCAACCGCTCGGCCAGTTCGGCCTCCTCGGCCCTGCTCTGCTGATCGTCGCGGTTCCACGGCACGACGACGCTCACCCAGGGCCGGTGTTCGGCGTCGAACGCGGCGAGCCGCTCGCGCTGTTCCTCGTCGCGCAGGGCCCACCGGTCGACCAGCAGGATCTCCGGCCGGGTGGGCGACTGCTTGCCGTCGCGCGGTACGGGCACCTCGTCGAAGGAGAGGATGTCCGCCTGGTAATTGAGGGACCGCACCAGATCCCGGGTGACATACGCCAACGGCCTTACGGAGTCCGGATGGTAGGGATTCCAGTCCTGGGCCATTCCGCCGTAGTAGTGCGAGGCCCGGCCCTCCGGAAGATCGTGGCGGGTGGGCGCGGCCACGGTGACCTGCATCGGCCGCGGTCCGCCGCTCGTGCCGAAAGCGCTGGGAGCGTTGCGGTAGTCGACCGGGCGTCCCGGGCCCACGGCGGCGGTGTCGGCGACACTGACAATGCGTTTGGCGAGTTCGTAGACGGCCCGTTCGTACTCCTCGGCGAATATCCGGAGTTTGATCAGACCGTAGAGCCCGTCGGTGACGTAGCGGTCCCCGAAGTCCCGGTGGTTGAACTGCAACCGCTCGGCCGGGCCCGGCAGTTGACGTGGCGGCACCGGCACCCAGAGGGCCGGCACGATCGCCTCCGCGGTGCGATTGCTCTTGGCCTGTTCATAGATGACGCGCTGGGCGAAGGCGAACCACTCCTTGCCGCACATCTCGCTGGCGAAGTAGCGCGGTGAGAAGAGCGGCACGAACACCCGGCAGGTGGCGAGCACTTCGGCCAGCCGCTCCGACCAACCCTCTCCCGAGCGCATCTCCCGGTCGATGAACCCGGCCTGCGCTCCGGCCGGCAGATCCGTCATGGCCATCACATGGGCGCTCAGATCCCGGAAGAGCCGCTCCACCCACATATCCGGATCCGGTCCCCCCGCACCGTCCCTCGGTGTGTGCGCATAACTGAGAAAGAAGTACGGCCGATGGTCAGCCGCTCGCTGTTGCGGTGACGCTTGCACACGACCCCCGTCCTGTGTGAGCACTCACCTCCACGAAATCCCTGAAAGTCATGGAGACGAGCGAACCAATCATTCCGGAACCGAGCCCCTCCCTCCCCATGCCGTTCGGTCAATCAACGCCGCTTTTCAGTCATCCACGACTCCGCATGGGCGACGGCGTCCTTGATCGAGAACGACCTCGCGGTTGTTCCGCCGAGCTGTCCCTTCTTTTCCAGATCCCAGGGGAATGACGCGCCGATCGCCTCGAAATCACTGTCGTCGAGGCTGACATCCTCATATTCCACCCACCGCGCGCCGTTGTCCGGCCCTTTCACCACACAGTGATAAGAGCGCAGGGTGGAGCCGACCTTGTATTCGGCCAGATGGAATGCCGTACAGACGGCGAAACCCACATTCACCATCAGCACCCGCGCGTCCGCCGCGACCAGGGCGCCGAGCGGTGAGTCCTCGCCGAGATGGCTGTGGAGCGGATGCCCGGCCATGAGCTCCGCCGCGCGCCGCCCGATCGCGGCGAAGGAGGTCTGCGGATGGGTGCTCCTGACGGCCCCGGGAGCGGTACGTACGGACTCGGCCAGCCGGCCCATCGCGGTGCAGGGCGTGGTCAGCGGATCGAAGGCGGGCATCCGGGCCCGGAAGGCCGCCGCCTGCCGCCTGGTCAGTCCCTGGATCTGGGCGAAGTGGGCCGAGGAGGTGTCGGAGTTCTCCTCGGTGAAGGCGGGTACGACGAGGGTCCCGTCGGGGCCCAGCGCCGTCAGCAGGGCCGTTCGGAGGATGTCGGCGTCCAGTCCGGTGCCGCTCAGCGAGGCGTGGACGAGCAGAGTCGTGCCGTCGGTGACGCCCAGCGCGGCCAGTTCCTCGGCCAGCTCCCCGACCGAAGCGTCCGTCGGCCCGTCGGTCGGCGCGGCGGGCGGCACGTCGGTCGGCGCGGCGGGCGGCACGTCGGTCGATGTCGTCTCAGCCACGGTCGGCCTCTTCCCGGAGTGTGGTCAGCAGGCTCTTCCCGCCGACGGTCAGTTCGGCCGCGTCCTCCAGCGTGTCCAGCGCCCGGCGGGCCTGGTCCCGGTGGCGGGGATCGTACGCGGCGAGCCCCACCCGTTCGTACGCGCCCGCCAGCAGCACCGACAGCGGGACCGGCTCCTCCTGCCAGGGCGCCGGTCTGTGCCACTCGCCGTCCAGCGCGTAGAGGTCCGTGACCTCGGTCAGCGCCCGCAGCCTGGCCGCGCGCAGAGCGCGCAGCAGCGCGGGCGCCAGCTCCTTCGCGCCGCCCTGTACGGGAACGCCCAGGGCGCCATAGCCATGGCCGTAGCCGTGACCATGGCCACGGTGGCCGGCCGAGGGCCCGGCGGAGACCAGAGGCGTCAGGGTGGACAGCGTTGCCGCGGCGTCGGCGGTCTGTTCCGGCACCCGCTCCCTGAGCAGCCGCCAGGCCGCCGCCAGCCGGTCGCTCCAGTCGGCCGCCTCGTCATGGCCGAGCCCGGGATGGACCGGGACGCCGAAGCAGTCGCGGTACGGATCGAGATCGTCGAGCGCCAGATCGGGCGCTCCGTCCCGGCCGAGCCGGCGCACCGGGCGCCAGTACGAGGTGGTCTCGTCGGTACGTACGACGAGCGGCTCCGCCGTGCCGACACGCACCACGAAGCCCTTCTCGGCCACGCGCACCTCGGCCTCTCCGCGCTCGCCGGGACCGCCGAGCCGGAGGGTGCCCAGGGTGGGCAGATGGAGCCCGCCGTCCGCGTAACCGATCCGTACGGGCAGATCCAGACCGCCACGGACGACCGCGGCGGCCACATACGCCGGGAGCCGGAGCGCGGCGGCGAGGGCGTCGGGCCGCTCGGCGCGCAGGGCGGCCACGGAATCGATCAGCCAGGTGCGGGTGTAGGGATGGGCGAGCACCGCGTCCAGCCCGTCGGCGTTTCCGGTGCCTTCGGCGGACCGCTCGACTGCGCCCGCCAGCTCCCAGGCCTCCTGCCAGGCGTCACCGCCACGGCCGGCCAGCTCGGCGTGCAGCTCGGCCAGCAGTGAGCGGGTCAGCTCCTGCTGGGCGACGAGCAGTTCACCGGTGTCGGCGACGGCGGGCGAAACGAGGGCGGCGGCCGTACGGGACTCGATCCCGCGGATCAGCGCCTCCAGATCGGCGCAGTAGACCGACGTGTTGTCGAAGCCGCCCGGGGCTTCCGCGCCGGCCGTGGCAGGTCCCGTTCCCGGTCCCGGTGTCGAGCGATACCGGTGCGTGTAGAGACCGCCGCCGCAGGAGCGTACGACCGGGCACTGCCGACAGGTCTCGCTGACGCCCGCGAGCCCGAGCTGTCTGGTCCGTACGCCGGGATGCGCGGCGACCTCGTCGAAGGAGTGTGTGAAGACGTCGAAGCCGGTGGCCGCCGCGCCGTCGTAGGCGCTCTTGAGCGAGTCGACCTGCTCCAGGGCGCCATCGGTCTCCACGACGACCAGATCGGTGGGCGCGAGTCCCAGCGACTCGGTGAGGCTGGGACCGCCGCTCAGGGTGGAGAGCACCGACTCGAAGAGCCGTACGGGCATCGGCCGGCCGTCGGCGTCCCAGCGGTCGAAGACGGCGAGCAGCCAGTCGGCGTACGCGGTGGCCGAGCCGTCGGGACGCGGCGGCGGATCGTCCCAGGTGGCGTGTGGCAGCAGAAAGTCGATCCGCGGCGGTTCGAGCGCGGCCAGCGCGTCGTACACCGCGACCGGATCGTTGGCCACGTCGATGGTGCACAGCAGCCCGAGATCGAGCGGGCGGTAGCGCTCCTGGCGCAGCAGGCCCACGGCCCGCAGGACCTGCGGATGGCTGCTGCGGCCGTCCGCGAAACGGCGGTGGCGGTCGTTGGCCGCCTTGTCGCCGTCCAGGGAGATACCCACCCGGACGCCGAACTCCGTGAAGAGATCGAGATAGCGAGGGCTGAGCTGGAGCCCGTTGGTGTGGATCCGTAAGTCGAGTTCGGCCACCCCGTCGAGGGCCCTGGTCAGCTCCTCGCAGACGCGGCGCAGCCGCTCCGGCCCGGCCAGCAGAGGCTCCCCCCCCCCCCCGGT